>JAZQIV010000092.1:0-4025 GCA_045541305.1 Acutalibacteraceae bacterium
GTTCCTTCATTCTGGGGTCGCGGGTGAGGAATCCGGCTTTTTTCAGAGCCGAACGCAGCTCGTCGCTGTTGTACTGCAACAACGCACGGGCAACACCGTGACGGATCGCACCGGCCTGGCCGGTGACACCGCCGCCGGCAACGCGGCATTCGATGTCGAACTTCTCCGTCAAGTCCGTGAGAGCCAGAGGCTGACGAACGATGAGTTTCAAGGTTTCCAGACCAAAGTAATCGTCGATATCGCGATCGTTGATGGTCACTTTGCCGGTGCCGTTGTACAAACGAACGCGGGCAACGGATTTTTTACGGCGACCGGTGCCGTAGAAATACGGTCTTTTGTTGTAATCCATACTGTGCAGCCTCCTTCTTTAAAATTCGTACGCTTCGGGTTTCTGCGCGGCATGCTCATGCTGAGCGCCGGCGTAAACGCGCAAGCGGGTAGCGGCCTGACGGCCGAGGGTGTTGTTCGGGATCATACCGTTGACAGCGAGTTCCATCGCTTTTTCCGGACGCTGCGCCATGAGCGTTGCGTATTTGGTGGCTTTCAAGTTGCCGATCCAACCGGTGTGGCGATACCAGACCTTCTGCTCGGCTTTCTTGCCGGTGAGAACGGCTTCGGCGCAGTTGATAATGATGACGTGATCGCCGCAATCCACATGGGGGGTGTATTCCGGTTTGTGCTTTCCGCGGAGCAGAACAGCAGCCTCCACAGCTACACGGCCCAAAGGTTTACCGGCGGCATCAATGACGTACCATTTGCGGTCGACTTGACCGGCTTTTGCCATAAAAGTGGACATCGTGAATACCTCCTGATTAAAATTCATACTTTTTTGACAGCTTGCCCATCATAACACACCCAAAAACGGCTGTCAAGGGTTATTTTCCCGTTTTTTTAATTTATATCCCTCTAACGCTCGTTTTCTCTCGTTTTCTCTTGCATTTCCTCTGTTTCTCGTTTTTCATTTCATTTTTTTGCAGAATATTTTTGCGTTATCTCTTTTCAAGCGTGGGGGAATTTGGTATACTGGAAGCACTATGTGGTGAGAGGAGGGTCGATATGCCCGAGCAACAAAAGAAAGACAACCCACACAAGGGTCACCGCCAACGCATGAAGCGGCAGTTTCGTCGGGTTGGTATCGATCGCTTTGAACCGCACCAGGTGTTGGAGTTGCTGCTTTTTTATGCCGTGCCGCAGCAGGATACCAATCCGCTGGCGCATCGATTGCTGGAAAAGTTTGACGACCTGCCCTCGGTGTTGGATGCCGATTATCAATCGCTGTGCGAGGTGGAGGGTGTTTCGGAGCATACGGCAACCTTGTTGATGCTGTGCGGGCAGCTGCTTTCACGGTATCACAAGGAAAAACGCGGGAAAAAGGTGTTTTCCAGCATGGCGGAGATCGCCGATTATTTGGGCAAGCGGTTTGTGAACGAAACGCACGAGCAGATGGTGTTGTTATCGCTGAACAATCGCCGCAAAGAACTGAATTGTTCGGTGGTGACGAGCGGAACGCAGACTTCCGTGGAGGCGAACGTGCGTGATCTGGTGCAGATCGCGCTGCGCTGCGGCGCAACGGCGGTTGTGGTGGCGCACAATCATCCGGTGGGAAGCTGCACGCCCTCGGATGCCGATGTGGAGACGACAAAGGCGATGGTGCGCGCGTTTTCTGCGTTGAACATTACGTTTTTGGATCACCTGATCTTTGCAGAGGACGGATATTGTTCTTTGCGGGAGAGCCCGTTTTTGGCACCGGTGTTTTCCCGCTTGCTGGCGCGATTAGACGAGAAAGGCGGCGGATTGCCGAAATGAAACAAGAAGAGGTGCGAAAAACCGGAACGATAACGCTTATTAAAAGGTTTTTACCTTATTATAAGCAATACGCCGGCGTGGTGGTGTTGGATCTGTTTTGCGCAGCGCTGACGACGGTATGTGAATTGGTGCTGCCGATGATGGTGCGGTATATCACCGATCTGGGTATAAACGATCTGCAAGCGCTCACCGTGAAAACGGTGCTGACGATCGGTGTGTTGTATTTGGTGCTGCGTATCATCGATACGGCGGCGAACTATTACATGACGTCGATCGGGCATATCATGGGAACGCGTATTGAAACGAAGATGCGCAGCGATCTGTTCCGTCATTTGCAACGGCTGCAGTTTTCGTATTACGATGAAACCAAGGTGGGCACGCTGATGTCGCGTATCACCAACGATTTGTTTGAGGTGACGGAGTTTGCGCACCATTGTCCCGAGGAGTTTTTCATTGCGGGGATCAAGGTGATCGCTTCCTTTGTGATCTTGAGCAGCATTAACCTGTGGTTGACGTTGATCGTGTTTGCGATTGTGCCGCTCATGCTGGTGGTTTGCGGACCGTTCCGCCACCGCATGAAAGAGGGTTTTCGCGAATCTAAAGTGGTGATCGGTGAGATCAACGCGCAGGTGGAAGACAGTCTTTTGGGTATTCGCGTGGTGAAATCGTTTGCCAACGAGCCGGTGGAAAAAGAAAAGTTTGAACAGGGAAACGGCCGTTTCCTTTCGGTAAAACGGCAAATTTATCACGCGATGGCGGGGTTCCATGCCACCACCCGTTTGTTTGACGGACTGATGTACATCACGGTAGTGGTGGCGGGTGCGTTGTTCATGATTGACGGAAAGGTGTCGGCGGCGGATCTGGTGGCGTATTTGCTGTACGTCAGCACGTTGTTGACGACGGTGCGGCGCATTATTGAATTTTCTGAGCAGTTTTACCGCGGAATGACGGGTATTGAACGGTTTACGGAAATTTTGGATGCGCCGGTGACGATCGACGACAAACCCGAGGCGGAGGAGCTTACAGACGTGCGCGGTGACGTGGAGTTTTGCGACGTGAGCTTCCGCTACAGCGCCGAGGGGCGCGAGGTGCTCAGCCATTTGAACCTGCACGTGGAGGCAGGGCAGACGATGGCGTTGGTGGGGCCGTCGGGTGGCGGCAAGACCACGATTTGCGGATTGCTGCCGCGGTTTTACGAGGTGTGCGACGGCTCGATTCGGTTGGACGGAAAAGACATTCAAGAGGTGACTTTGGAGTCGTTGCGTAACGCGATCGGCGTGGTGCAGCAGGACGTGTATTTGTTCTCGGGCACCGTTTACGAAAATATCGTGTACGGGCGGCCGGGTGCCACACCCGAAGATGTGAAGGAGGCGGCACGGTTGGCGGGCGCTGCGGAATTCATTGAAGCGCTGCCGAACGGGTACGATACCTACGTGGGCGAACGCGGCGTGAAATTATCCGGCGGACAAAAGCAGCGTATTTCGATCGCGCGGGTGTTTTTGAAGGACCCGCCGGTGCTGATCTTGGACGAAGCGACCAGCGCGTTGGATAACGAATCCGAGCGGCTGGTGCAGGAATCGCTGGAGCGGCTTGCCAAAGGGCGCACCACCTTTATTGTGGCGCATCGCCTGACGACGATTCGCAATGCGGATGTGATCGCAGTGGTGACGGAAGACGGTATCACCGAGATGGGTTCGCACAAGGAACTGATGCAAAATGACGGCGCGTATGCAGCGCTTTACCGGTTATACGAATAAAATAAAGCGGCGCCCTGTCCACAACGGACGGGGCGCTTTTTTGGCGCATTTTTCCGTACTTGTCACCGGGCAAAAAATATGGTATACTACTTTTAATTATGAGATGGAAGGAGGATGCCGAATGGTATATTTGGATAACAGCGCCACAACGCCGGTTTGCCCGGAGGCGATCGAACGGATGGTGCAGGTGATGGCGGAGGATTTCGGCAACCCTTCTTCGCTGCATACCAAAGGGATTGATGCCCAGCGCGCAGTGGACGGTGCGCGGCGCGAGGTTGCGGATTTGTTGGGTGCTAAGCCGCAGGACGTGGTATTTACGAGCGGCGGCACGGAAGCGAACAACCTGGCGATTTTGGGTGGTGCTGCCGCCAGAACGCGGCAGCCGCACGTGGCGGTGACAACGGCGATCGAGCATCCGTCGGTGGCGACGTGCTTTGACGAACTGGAAAAGCAAGGGTGGAC
>JAZQIV010000093.1:0-2130 GCA_045541305.1 Acutalibacteraceae bacterium
CCATCGGTATTGACGAGGCTGCCTTCTATGGCCCGAAACTGGACATTCAATATCGCAACGTTTTCGGTAAAGAAGATACCATCGTTACCATTCAAGTCGACCAATTGCTGGCCGAACAGTTTGATATGGAATACACCGATCAAAACGGTCAAAAGGTTCGCCCGTATATCATTCACCGTACCAGTTTGGGCTGCTATGAACGTACATTGGCTTACTTGATTGAAAAATACGCCGGTGCGTTCCCGTTGTGGTTGGCACCGGAACAGATTCGCGTGTTACCGTTGTCCGAGAAGCTGTTAGATAAAGCCTGCGAAATCACCGAGCAGCTCCAAACATACGGTTTCCGTGCCGAAACAGATATCCGCAACGAAAAAATTGGATACAAGATTCGCGAAGCACAAATGCAAAAAGTACCGTATATGTTGGTCATCGGCGAACGTGAAGCAGAAGCTGGATTGGTTTCGGTTCGTTCGCGCAAGGATGGCGATATCGGAACCATGTCGCTGGATGATTTTATTACAAAAGCTTTAAAAGAAGTGGCCGAAAAGACGCGCTGATTTTCACAAAAATACCCCGCTTGGAAAGCGGGGGATTTTTTATGTGCAGGCGGTCAGTTGTGTTACAATCACCGTGATATCGTCCGGATCCTCACCTTGCCGCTCACGCGCTTGCAGAGCGATGGATTCCGCCAGCTCATCCAAGGACATGGCACGGTCTTTCTCAAACAAATCTAGCAGCTCCTCAATCCAATCAATACCGCCATTGCTAACACCATCACTCATCAACAAAAGCAGGTCACCGTCCACCAGTCTATCGCGCAGGTATGCTACCGACAACTCGCGTAATATACCAAGCGGCAGGGATGCATCCGACATGAATGACGTTCTTCCGTGGCTGTAAAGAAGCGAAGCGCCCGCTCCCGCTTTTGTTAAACACATTTCGCCGTTATATAGGTTGATTTCCAGCATATCCAACGTGGAAAGGCTCTCGTCTTCTGATTTGGCAATCAGCGCTGTATTCACCATTTTCAACGTGCTTTCGTATCCAAAACCGGCCTTGCGCAGTTGAATCGCCAATCCTGCAGTCATGGCACTATCCACAGCCGCTCTTCCGCCACTGCCCATACCGTCGCTCAACACAACCAGTTGGCTGCCCATCCCATCCTTACACACTTCCCACGCATCGCCGCAAAGGTTTTCACCTTTACACGCAATTTGCGATGTGCCGATCTGTATGTAGAATTGTGGCTGCTCCGATAACAGAATGCGTGTGAGACCGGCAGCATGTTCAGTGGTCGGCAGCTCAAATGTTCTGCCACAAAGAAGTCCGATTCTCCTGCGAAATTTATCAGTATCATGCGGTTGATAGTTACCGTTTAAGACGATAACAATCCGCATCTCCCCTTTTTCTCCAACCATGCAAGACACATCGTTCACATCGGCACCATCCTTTTGAAGCATCTTGCGTATTTGTTTGGTAACCGGTACGTCCTGCCATTCCGGTTCTGTGAATTCTTGCGCAAATTCATAGAGCATAGTCGCCATACTGTCAAATTGATCGTTTACCACGCTGCGCAGCTCGTACAATCTCCGGTAGGCTTCCTCGCGCGCTAAAAACGCCCGATATCGCTCGTTCAACGCAGCGCACATATCGGAAACGCGTCGGCATTTGGTTGCCAAATATCCCGTAAGATCTTCCGGATTCACCTCGCTATTTTTTCGCAAATGCGACAGCGCGTGCTGCAACGAATCTGTGATCTGCGAAAAATGACTGTCCCAACAAACCACACGATGCTTACAAGTCGTGCAAACTTGTTCGGTGCTTTCTTCGCAAACGCTGCCGATATGCGGCGCGCCCAGCGTTACCAATCTTGAAGAAACCGTATCAACGGTTCCCACAACGTCACGCATGGTTTGGGCAGCGCGTCTTAATTTCATAGAACCAGAACGCCGAGCAGCATCCTCCTCCGGCAAGCGACCAACCGATAAAAACACGCGCTCGATACTCGCTTCAATTGATGCGGGAATCATCAAAAACAACACACCGGAAGCAAACGCTTCGTAAATCCCGATCACAATTACTACCTCTTGCTCGGCTTGCACCGTGGCAATACCAATGGCTGCGATATAC
>JAZQIV010000094.1:0-23365 GCA_045541305.1 Acutalibacteraceae bacterium
ACTCTTGATATACAATCGGTGTATCGGCGGGTTACCCGTGATTTTAATGAAGAAGCATCCGCGCTGTCGTTGGTGCTGCCTGTCGTGAAAGGATGAGGATGATGGATTCGTACGTTTCGTTTCCGAAATTGGGATGGACGATCCCGCTCAATGAAGAGATCGTATCGTTCCCGTTTTTTAAAACCGAGATCAGCATTAGATGGTATGGACTGCTGATTGCGATCGGGTTTTTGCTGGCAGTTGTGTATGCCATGCGCAATTATAAACGGTTCGAGTTGAAAAAGGACCCTATGATCGACGTGGTGCTGGTGTGCACCATTATGGCGTTTATCGGGGCGCGGTTGTATTACGTGCTGTTTTCGTCGGAGCACCGTGCACAGTATTTTGAAAATCCGTTGTCGATCTTAGAGGTTTGGAACGGCGGTCTTGCTATCTACGGCGGTGTGATCGGCGCGTTTGTGACGGCGATCTGGATGTGCCCGTTGCGCAAGGTGGATACGTTGCGCATGTTTGATATTGCATCGATTGGGTTCTTTATCGGGCAAGCGATCGGCAGATGGGGTAACTTTTTCAACCAGGAAGCGTTTGGCGGCAACACCGATTTGCCGTGGGGTATGACGGGCAGTTGGATCTCCAGTACGGCGAACCCGACGAGCGGGTTTGATCACACGTTGCCGGTGCATCCGACGTTTTTGTACGAATCGCTGTGGTGCGCGCTCGGGTTTTTGTTGTTACATATCGTGTCCCGTAAAGCGTATCGCTTTAAAGGACAGTTATTTGCACTGTATGTGATGTGGTACGGCACGGGGCGGTTCTTTATTGAATTGCTGCGCACCGACAGCTTGTATTTCTTTACGATGAAAGTATCGTGTCTGGTGGCGGTGCTGTCGGTCATTGGCGGTGCGGTGATGTATTTCGTGTTCAAAAACCTGGAAAACCGTTCGGCCAAAACCTTGATCGAGGATGCACCCACCATTCCGCTTGCCGAACCGCAAGAGGAGACAGCTGCTGAACCTGTGGAGGAGGATACCGATGGCGAACAAAATTGACGGCAAAGCGATCTCCGCCGCTGTGCGCCAAGATTTGGCGAAAGAGGTTGAACAACTGAAAGCATGCGGCATCACACCGGGACTGGCGGTTATCATCGTGGGGGATGACCCGGCTTCGCGCGTGTACGTGAACAATAAGAAAAAAGGATGTGCCGAGATCGGCGTGTATTCGGAAGAGATTGCGTTGCCTGCCGATACCACGCAGGAGGAGCTGCTTGCGCACATTGAAAAGCTGAATGCCCGCGAGGATATCGATGGTGTTTTGTGCCAGCTGCCGCTGCCGTCGCACTTGGACGACAAGGCGGTGATCGCGGCGATCGCACCGCACAAGGATGTGGATGCGTTCCATGCCGCAAACGTGGGGCATATCATGATCGGCGATTTTTCGTTTTTGCCGTGCACACCTGCGGGCGTGATGGAGCTGCTGCATCGCAGCGGTATTTCGGTGGAAGGAAAAGAGTGCGTGGTGATCGGGCGCAGTAACATTGTGGGAAAACCGATGGCGATGCTGCTGCTGCATGAGAATGCCACCGTGACGATCTGCCATTCCCGCACCCGCCATTTGGCGGATGTTTGTCGCCGCGCGGACGTGCTGGTGGCGGCGGTCGGCAAAGCGAATTTTGTGACGCCGGATATGGTGAAGCCCGGTGCCGCAGTGATCGACGTGGGCATGAACCGCAACGCCGAAGGGCGGCTGTGCGGTGATGTGGATCCCGCGGTAGATGAGGTGGCGGGATACCTGACACCTGTGCCGGGTGGTGTGGGCCCCATGACGATTGCCATGCTACTGAAAAACACGGTGACTGCCGCCAAAAAACGCGCCGAAAAATAACCGAACAAAAAACGAACAAATTTTCGTTTTTTAGTTGACAAAGCGAAAAAAGGATGCTACAATACCATTGAAAGAAACATTTGTTCGCGTTTTGCGAACAGCAAAAAAGGAGTTTTCGCAATGGTATTCAGCGTAATCGCAGCGGCTGTTTTTGCAACGGCCGGTTTGTATATGATCACGGCGGCGAAGTTCACGGTGACGCGGCGCATGGCGTGGATTCCGTTGTCCATGGCGGCAATGGAGCTGGCAATGTGCGGCATTTTGGCGATGGGGGAATATCCGATCCTGACCGTCATTTTGATGGCGTGTCGCGCCACGGTGCTGACCTGCTGTTCCGTTTCCATGAAGCGGGATGCCGCAATGGCACGCAACCGTCGTCGTCGCCGTGAGGTGTGGCGCCGTGTGGCGTATGACATGGCGGCCGAGGTGCAGGCACGGCCGGTGCTGCATGAAGTGAAACGCTGCGCGTAATAAGAGAACTTGGAAACGCCCGATGTGAAATCGGGCGTTTTTTCTTGATTTTTTTGCGAAAACTATATATACTGGTGGCATGCTTTTTGGAGGCGATGTTGTGATACAAAATTTTATCACCGTTGGCGGGCAGGTGCTGATCCTGTTCGTACTGGTGCTGATCGGTTATATTTTGGGCAAAACCAACGTCATGACGGAAAAAGGTGGTAAGGTGTGTTCCGATTTGGCGTTGCTTTTGGCAACGCCGTGTGTGATTATCACGTCGCTGCAACGGGAATACAGCCCCGAAATTTTACGAAATCTGTTGATCGCGCTGTTAGCAGCGTTCGGGATGCATGCAGTCGCCATTGCGGTGGCACACGTGGTGTATCGAAAGGATAATGCCACCTCGCGGGTATATCGTGCCTCGGCGGTGATGTCCAACGCCGGGTTCATGGGTCTGCCGCTGCAGCAGGCGGTGTTGGGCGATCAAGGCGTGTTGTACGGCGCGGCTTATGTGGTGGCCATGACCACCACGCTGTGGAGCTACGGCGTGATTTTGATGGACAAACGCGAGCGGAAGATATCGATCAAACGGATGCTGTTCACGCCCGGGTTGATCGGTGTTGTGATCGGGCTATTGTTGTTTGTTTGCCGTATTACGTTGCCGGATCTGATCGGTACACCGGTGCGGCATCTGGCGGCGCTTAACACGCCGCTCCCGATGCTGTTTGCCGGGTATTATTTGTCGCGAATAGACATTGGCAAGGCATTGCGGTCGCGCGCCATGTACGGTGGTGTTTTGATGCGGTTGGTCGTGGTGCCGGTTATCTGCATTGCAGTGATCTATCTGTGCGGTGCACGCGGAACGTTGCTTGCCTCGATGGCGATTGCGGCAACAGCTCCTACGGCAGTTTCGGTGGCCATGTTTGCCGATCGGTACGGGCAGGATGCCGAAACGGCGGTGAATTTGGTAGCACTCGGCACGTTGTTTTCTGTGGTGACCATGCCGTTGATTGTTGCCGCCGTTCAGTTGGTGGCGTAACCAAGGCCTTTCTAAATATTGTGTTGAAGTGGTGCTTATTTTTGGAATAAGCACCACTTTTTGTATGCCAAAAAAAGTCTTGTAAATTCGCATTTTCGGGTTGATTTTTTGGGGCAAAGGGAGTATAATATAGTCATCGTGGTGCGAAGTGGTGCAAAGTGGTGAGTTTCCACATTTTCCACAGAGTTTTCCACAATCTCACGAAAAGGAGGAATACAGGATGCTGTACGGACGGTTTCGCCATACGGTCGATGCCAAAGGCCGTATGTTTGTGCCGGCAAAGCTGCGCGATAAGCTCGGCGGAACGTTCATTGCTGCTGCGGTGATGGATCATTGTATCTGCCTGTATTCCATGGAAGAGTGGGAGAATCTGCAGGAAGGTTTGGCGCAAAAGCCGATGACGCAGGCGCGCAAACTGCAGCGGTACTTATCAGCCAACGCCGAGGACGTGCAGGTGGACGCACAAGGACGTATTTTGTTGCCGAAGCACCTGCTTGCGTATGCGCGGCTGGAAAAAGAGGCGCTGGTGATCGGCGCCGGCAACCGTGCCGAGGTTTGGAACCCGGCGGCGTATGAAGCGGATGTTGAAAGCATGACTTCGGAAGACGTTGAGGCGGAATTCGCCGAGCTGGGCTTCTGATATGGCAGCGATGGAACACAGCGGGTATCACCGACCGGTTTTGCTGGAGGAAACGATCGAAGCGCTGAACGTGTTGCCGAACGGCATTTACGTGGACGGCACGGCAGGCGGCGGCGGACATTCCCATGCGATCGCTTCGCGGTTGGATGGCGGACGGTTGTTCTCTTTGGACCAGGATCCCGATGCCGTTGTACAAGCGAGTGCGCGGCTGGCGGGCTTGCCTGCCACAGTGGTGCGGCGGAATTTCCGATACATGGACGACGTACTGCGTGAGCAGGGGGTCGACAAGGTGGATGGCGTGTTGCTGGATATCGGCGTATCCTCGCATCAGCTGGATGAGTCGGAACGCGGGTTTTCGTATCACGCAGATGCACCGCTGGATATGCGGATGAGTCAGGAAGGCACGTCTGCGGCGGACCTGGTGCGGGAGTTGTCCGAAACAGAGCTTGCCGATATTTTCTCCCGTTTTGGTGAAGAGAAATTTTCGCGCAGGATCGCGCAGGCGATCGTGACAGCGCGTATGGCAAATCCGATCACCACAACGCTGCAGTTGGCAGAAATCATTAAAAACGCGGTTCCTGCGGCGGTACGCCGTGACGGACATCCGGCGCGAAAGGTGTTTCAAGCGTTGCGCATTGCGGTGAACGCCGAGCTGGATTGTTTATCGGATGCGCTGGATATTGCGTTCGATCGATTGCAGGTGGGAGGCCGCTTGGCGGTGATCACCTTTCATTCGTTGGAAGATCGCATGGTCAAGCAGCGGTTTTTGGAATTTTGCAAAGGGTGCGAATGCCCGCCGGAATTCCCAGTGTGTGTGTGCGGGCGCACTCCTGCCGGTCGCTTGGTGAGCAAAAAGCCGATCGAAGTCTCCGCCGAGGAGTTGGCGGAAAACCCCCGCAGCCGCAGCGCAAAGCTGCGTTGTATTGAGAAGTTACACGAACGATAAACCGGAAAGGAGAGAGTGAACATGGCATCTTACGGATTGGAAGCATACGATCTTTCTATGTATGAACCCAAGGCAAAGCTTCGCGCTCTCCCCGGAAAGAAAGCGACCAAGGCCGACAAACGTCGTGCACGGCTGCAAAAATTGTTGAACACGCTGGCGACGGTGCTGGTTTCCTCCATCGTGCTGGTGGTGATCGCGACCATGATTTCCAGTCAGGTGCGTTTGACCGAAATGAACAGCGCGATCAGCCAAGCGGAAACGGCGTACAACGAGGCGGTTGGCGAAACAAAACGGTTGGAAAGCGAACTCGCCGCGCAGACCTCCGCACAAAGTGTGGAAGAATATGCGCAGAGTGTAGGGCTTCGTCAGGTAGAATCCGGCCAGATCGATTATATTACGGTCACCCCGATTGCGCCGAAGGCGGAAGAAAAGGCGGGGTTCTGGGCAACGATTATGGGCGCCCTCAAGGCGTGGTTGCAATAAGTGGGGCGGTTCTATAAAGAGGATGCTTCGGCATACTTATAGAAGGAGCCTCGAACGGTGAGAGTTGGGATGTTAGCGTCTTGACTCTCTTTTCATTCCATAGCCGATTTTCGGCACGATTCGAGCGAGGTGAACAGGATGTCTGCGAAAAAATCGAATCAAACACAAGCGGCGGATAACGGTCCGTCCATTACGAAGCCTATGCGCACGCGCACGTATTTTTCCATTGCGCTGATCTTTGTGTGTATGGCGTTATTGTGCGGACAGCTGTTCCGCATACAGGTGCTGGAGCAGGATTATTGGCAAAAACAAGCGGTGGCGCAGCAGCTGTCCGACGTGCAGATTTCGGCGAACCGCGGTCAGATTTATGATGCGAACATGTCGGTGCTGGCGTTAACGCGTGAGGTGTGCACCATCGTGATGGCGCCGTGCAACATTCGCCGCGAGGTGACGCGCCAAAAAATCGCGGATGAGTTGTCGGTGATGCTGGAGGTGGACCGTTCCACGTTGTATCAGCAAACGCTGGACAGTGAGTCGCAATACAAAGTGGTGAAAAGCAAGGTCGACAAATCGGTGGGCGATACGTTCATTGCCTGGGTGAACGAAAACAGTCTGGGCGGTGTGTTCCGCATCGTAACCGATTATAAACGGGAATACCCGCTCAAAAACACCTTGTCTACCGTGCTGGGTTTTGTGGGAAAAGACAACGTGGCGCGCGAGGGCTTGGAACTGAAATACGACGCGATGCTTTCGGGAACGCCCGGGCGGATGGTCGCGGCGCAAAACACGTATGGCGATCACCTGCCGACGTCGCTGCAATACGAATACACGGTGGATGCAGTTGACGGCAACAGCCTGGTGCTGACGGTTGACCAATACGTGCAGCAGGTAACGGATAAGTATTTGGCGGAAGCCATTGAGGAATACGGTGCGCGCAACCGCGGTTGCGCCATTGTGATGGATGTGGACACGTGCGCGATTTTGGCAATGTCCACCAAGGGTGACTATGACCCGAACGATTACCTCACCATTGCGGATCCCAAAACAGCGGAAAAAATTGCGCTGCTATCGGGCGAAGAGCAATCGGCGGCGATCGTGAAGGCGCGGTTGGAGCAATACCGAAACAAGGCGTTGGATTTTTATGAGCCGGGTTCGGTGTTCAAAATCTTTACGGCTTCGATGGGCCTGGAAGAGGGCTTGGTGACGGAGGAAAGTCCGTTTTACTGCGGCGGCAGTTTCAGTATCGCCGACCGTAATATGAAATGTTGGGTACACCCGAAAGGGCACGGTCAACAGAATTTTATTACAGCCATTGCGAACTCCTGCAACCCGGCGTTTATGACATTGGGAACGCGGATCGGTACGCGGCTGTTTTCGAAATATTATGCAGGTTTCGGCTTTACCGCCAAAACCGAGGCTGACTTGTTGGGTGAGCAGGACGTGACGAGCGGCTTGTATCACCTGCCGGAAAGCATCACGCAGGTGGACGTGGCGGCCTCCTCCATCGGGCAGACGTTCAAGGTGACACCGCTGCAGATGATTACCGGTATTTCGGCTGTGGCAAACGGTGGGTATCTGATGCAGCCGTACATTGTAAAACAAGTGGTCGACAGCGAGGGCAATGTGATCGCCAACACCGAACCGATGGTCAAGCGGCAGATGATCTCCGAAAGCACCTCCGATCGGTTGTGTGCGATGCTGGAAAACGCAGTCAGCAGTGGTAAGATCGCAAACGCGTATATTTCGGGTTACCGCGTTGGCGGTAAAACCGGTACTTCGGAAAAAACCGAAACCAAATCCGAAGAAGACGAAGATCAAAACGTGCAGGTGATTGCGTCGTTTGGCGGTATCGCGCCGGCGGATGATCCGCAGGTAGCGGTGTTGGTGATGGTGGATGAACCGCAACGGTCGAAGTCCGGTAGTGCGGTTGCGGCACCCATTGCGCGCAAGATCCTTAAGGATATTTTGCCGTATCTCGGTGTGGAGCCGAACTACACGGCAGAGGAGATCGCGGGGCTGGATCGTACCGTGCCGAACGTGGTGGGTGCTACTGTTTCGGCGGCACAAACCACGCTGAAAGCTTCCACGCTTACGGCACAAACGATCGGCAACGGATCCACGGTCATCAAGCAGGTCCCCGCGAGCGGGACTTCTGTGCCGAAGGGCGGAACGGTGTGGCTTTACACCGATAACCGCGAAACTCAAACCACAACCGTGCCCGATTTCACCGGTATGTCGGTGGCGCAGACCACGCAAGCGGCCAGAGCGGCGGGAATCAACGTGCTGTTATCCGGCATCAGTACCACGGACGGTACGCCGGCGGCAACGCGGCAATCGGTGAAGGCCGGTGAAACGGTCGCCAAGGGTACCGTGGTTACGGTGGAGTTTACCTATACAGCCAATATTTATTAACCCAAGAGAGGACGCCTGTTTATGAAACGGTTTCATCAACAGGACGTTTCAATGCGGGCGCCGTCCCGTCGGATGTGGCAGAGATCGTTTATCATACTTTCGGTGATTGCGGCTTGCTTTGCACTGGTGTGCGGGCGGCTGGCAATTTTGCAGCTGAGCGAGCATGAAAAGTGGCAAACGCTGGCTTCCGAACAGCAGCTCAGCGACAGCGTGATCTCGGATAAACGCGGGACGATCTATGACCGCAACGGGGCGGTGCTGGCGCAAAGCGTTGAGGTGGCGACGGTGATTATGATGCCGTCGGAGATCCCCGATGAAGCGGCGCGGCAGACGATCTGCAGCGAACTGCCTGCGCTGTTGGGCGTGGGCGCTGAAAAGCTGCAAAAGCAAACGCAAAAGGTCGGTTCGCGTTACGAGATCGTGAAATCCAAGATCGGCAACAAGGAGCGAGCGGCGTTTATTGCATGGGCAAAGCAACACGGATTCACCAACGTGTTTCGTGTGATACAGGATTATAAGCGGGAATACCCAAACGGCAGCACGTTATCTTGTGTGTTGGGGTTTACCGGAACCGATAACACCGGTTTGGAGGGGTTGGAGGCCAAATACAATTCCCTGCTTGCCGGCAAGGCGGGGCGTGTGATTACCACCAAAAACGGGTGGGGAGACGCGTTTCCGAACGATATTCAGTATGAAACCACGGTGGATGCCGAAGCGGGCGAAAGCCTGTATTTGACGGTGGACGTGACGATCCAGAAGATTGTGGAAAACTATTTGGAGGTGGCGGTTGCCGAAACGGGTGCCGCCAACCGCGCAACGGCGATCGTGATGGATGTGCGCACCGCCGAGGTGCTGGCCATGGCGACAAAAGGGGATTACGATCTGAACGCGCCGCGCGTGCTGCAAAACCCCGACACAGCGGCACAGATCGCGTTGCTGGCGGGGGAGGAACAATCCAAGGCTCTCTTGACCGCCCTGCAAAAGCAATGGAAAAACAAGGCGGTTTCAGAGTTTTACGAGCCGGGTTCGGTGTTTAAGATCTTCACGGCATCCGCTGCGCTGCAAGAAGGGCTCATTTCGGAGCGGTCCCACTTCTTTTGCAACGGCACGTACACCATGGCGGGTGTGCGCACCATGAAATGCCACGTATTCCCGCGCAGCCACGGCGATCAATCGTTGGCGGAGGCGATCTCACATTCCTGCAACCCTGCGTTTATGAAGATCGGATCGTTGCTGGGAACGGCGTTGTTTCCCCGCTATCACGAGGCATTTGGGTTTACGGCGACCACGGGGCTTGATGTGCTGGGTGAAGCGCGGGTGACGGCTTCGTTGTATCACGGTGCATCGTCCATCACGGCAGTGGACGTGGCGACGTCGTCCATCGGGCAGACGTTTAAGGTGACCCCGATTCAGATGATTACCGGTGTTTGCGCGGTGGCGGGTGACGGCAACCTGCGCACACCCTACATAGCGGCGCGCAGCGTGGCGGCAGACGGCACCGAAACGGTGCTGAACCGACCCACGGTGAAGCGGCGAGTGATTGCGGCCGAAACGGCATCCCGTATGTGTGCCATGCTGGAAGGCGTAGTGGACGGCGGTGGTGCAAAAAATGCGTACATTGCCGGATACCGCGTGGCGGGCAAAACCGGAACCTCGGAAAAAACCGATCAGGCTGCGGCGGCGAACGGTCGTAAAAATGCCGTGGCGTCGTTTTGCGGGTTTGCCCCGGCAAACGATCCGCGCGTGGCGGTGATCGTGATGATCGATGAACCGCAAACGCATATCCGCTATGGCGGCACGTTGGCGGCACCGGTGGCACAAAAGATCCTTTCGGATGTGTTGCCGCACCTGGGTGTGCAGCCGCAATATACAGAAGAGCAGTTGAGAACGCTGCAAAGCACGGTGCCGGACGTGACGGGAAAAACCGTTTCGGCGGCACAATCCACGCTGACAGCTGCCGGACTGCGTTGTCGCGCGGTGGGTGGCGGAACGGTGATAAAACAGATGCCGCCTGCCGGCACGGTGATGGCGAAAAACGGCACGGTGGTGTTATATACGGAAGAGCAACCGACCGAGCAGACAACCGTGCCGAACACGGTGGGCAAATCGCTGACAGAGGCGAATCGGTTGCTGACGGATGCGGGGCTGAACGTGCGCATTGTGGGCTGGACCGGCGAGGTTGGCGATCGCAACACGGGGCAACAAGCGGTGGTTGCCGCACAATCCATTGTGGAAAATAACACGGTGGCAAAAGGCACCGTGGTGGAGATTCGTCTGTTGTACACGGACGCAATCGAATAGAGGTGTTACCATGAAATTAACGGAATTGCTACAAGGAATCACGACACGTGGTTTTGCCGAGCCGATAGAGGTATCGGCGTTGTGCCGCGATTCGCGCAAGATTGAGGCGGGCTGCTTGTTTGTGTGCATTGCCGGTACCAAGATCGACAGTCACCGGTTTGCGGAGCAGGCACTGGAGCTGGGTGCGGTTGCGGTGGTATGCGAGCGCGACTTAGGGCTACCGCGGCAGATTTTGGTGCAGGATGGACGCGCCGCATGGGCACAGCTGTGCGCCAATTGGTTTGGCCGTCCTGCGGAAAAGCTGCGCATGATCGGTATTACGGGAACCAACGGCAAGACCAGCACCTCGTTTTTGCTCAAAGGAATTTTGGAAAAAGCCGGGTATCGCGTTGGGTTGATCGGTACCATTAAAAATATGATCGGTGAGCACGAGGTGCACAGCGGGCAGACCACGCCGGATCCGTATGAGCTGCAGGAATTGCTGGCGGCGATGGTGGAGGCGGGCTGCGCGTACGCGGTGATGGAGGTATCGTCGCATGCGTTGGATCAGGATCGCGTGACCGGTTGCCGTTTTGCGGCGGCGGTGTTCACCAATCTAACGCAGGATCATTTGGATTATCACCATACCATGGAAGCGTACGCTGCCGCGAAAAAGCGGTTGTTTGCCATCAGCGATTTGGCGGTGCTGAACGTGGACGATGCGTGGTTTGCGGTGATGCGTGAGAGTATCACCTGCCCGACGGTTACGTATTCCGCTGAACGAAACGATGCGGATTATACGGCGCACAACCTGCGGCAGCGACCCGATGGCATTGATTTTGAACTGGTAGCGACCGGCTCGATCGGTCGTGTGAAACTGAAAACACCGGGTCGTTTTTCGGCGTATAATGCGCTGGCGGCGGCTTCGTGTGCGCTGGCCTTGGGCCTTTCGTTTGACGACGTGGTGGACGCCTTACGCGATGCCAACATTGTGAAAGGGCGCGCCGAGGTGGTGCCGACCGGCAAGGATTTCACGGTTGTGATCGATTATGCACACACCCCCGACGGGCTGCAGAACATTTGCGAAACGCTCAATGCCTGCAAAGCGGGACGGCTGGTAACGGTGTTTGGTTGCGGCGGTGACCGCGATCGCACCAAACGCCCTAAAATGGCGGCCACGGCAGCAGCTCTTTCGGATTTTGTGGTGGTGACTTCGGATAATCCGCGTTCGGAACAGCCGCGCGCGATCATCGACGATATTCTGACGGGTATGACTGAATCCGATACACCGTATGAAGTGATCGAGGATCGCACGCAGGCGATCCATTGGGCGATCCGGCATGCCAAATCCGGCGATACGATCCTGCTTGCGGGGAAGGGACACGAAACGTATCAGATCCTGAACAGCGGCACGATCCATTTGGATGAACGTGAAGTGGTGGCAGAGGCGCTCAAAACGCTGACGGATGAAAATATTACCTGACGGATGAAATGAGGAGCAGAAAAGATGGGCATACTGGTATCGGTGGTGTGGATTGTCACCGCACTCGGCGCATACTTTTTATCGGAACGGATGGGCAAAGCCCTGATTCCGGTGTTGCATCGGCTGAAATTCGGGCAAACGATACGTGATGAGGGTCCTGCCTGGCACAAAAGCAAGCAGGGAACACCTACGATGGGCGGTATCATCTTCATCGGCGCCATGCTGATCGTGGTGTTGGTCGTGATGCTGGTGTGCCAATTGTTTTTGCCGGAAAAGGTGGTTACGCCCGCCGATACGGTGGCAACCGTTACCCGTTTGTTTGCGGGTATTGTGATGGCGGTTGGGTTTGGTGTGATCGGCTTTTTGGATGATTTCATCAAAGTGGTGAAAAAACGCAATTTGGGGCTGACCAGCCGCCAGAAGCTGTTGGGACAGATCTTGTTATCCGGTGCGTATGCGATTGCGGTGTATGCGACAGGCGGTGCGCAGATTCACATTCCGTTTTACGGCATGTGGTCGGCGGGGATCTGGTATATTCCGATCACGGTGTTTATTGTGGTTGCCATTACCAATGCGACCAACCTGACCGACGGTGTGGACGGGTTGTGCGGTTCGGTTTCGGTGATCGTTTGCTTGTTTTTACTGATTTTGTGCGGCGACCGGCTGGGTTACGGAATCGTGACCGCCGCTACCGCCGGCGCGCTTGCGGGATTTTTGGTGTGGAACTTCCATCCCGCTCGCGTGTTTATGGGGGATACCGGTTCGCTGTTCACCGGTGGTGTGTTGTGCGCGGTGGCGTTTGGACTCGGTCGCCCGCTTTTGCTGCTGCCGATGGGCATTGTTTACGTGATGGAAACCGTTTCGGTGGTACTGCAGGTTTCGTATTTTAAATGGACACACGGCAAACGCTTGTTTAAAATGAGTCCGCTGCACCATCATTTTGAATTGTGCGGCTGGAGCGAGAATAAAATTGTGTTGGTGGCGTCGTTTACGGCGGCGATCGGTTGCACGATCGGCTTGATTCTAACGGTGCTGACCTGATAAGCGGGTATGGGTTCCGCACAGTAAACAAAGGAGGAGCAAGTATGGCGAAACGCACAAAGGCGGCGCATGCCAAGCAATGGCTCACGGCGCCGAAAAACGCGTTGTCAGCAGTGAAAAAAGGTCGATTGTTCACGCTGTCGACCGGCTTTGACATGCCGTTTTTTATCTTGCTGATATTGGTGCTGGCTGTTGGCCTGGTGTGTTTGTATTCCGCCAGCTTTGCGTATTCCTATTATCGTAACAACGGCGATAGTTATCATTATATTAAGCGGCAATTGTTGTATGCGCTGGGCGGCGTGCTGGTGATGCTGGTCGTTTCGACCGTTGACTACCACGTGCTGCACCGCTTTGCGTGGTGGATCATGTTCGGTTCATGGGGGTTGCTGTTGCTGGTTATGGCCTTGCCGAAAATCCAGAACGTGCACCGCTGGATCCGACTCGGTCCGATTCAGATCCAGCCGTCCGAAATTGCCAAATTCGCCATTATTTTGTTGTTTGCACATTTGATCTCACAATATTACCAAAACATGAAAGACCCACGACGGGGATTTTGGCCGTTCATGGCGATTTTGGGCTTTACGTGTGGGTTGGTCGTGATCGAGCCGCACCTGTCGGGCACCATTTTGCTGTTCGCCATCGGCATGGTCATGCTGTTCATCGGCGGTACCAAATGGCGGTATCTCGGCTTGGTGCTCGGTGTTGCCGCTGTGGGTGCTGTGGTGCTGGTCGTGTTTTTGGGATATGAGCAGGATCGCATTGATGTGTGGCTGGATCCTGTTGGGGTGTATACCTCGGATATTGTATACGATTCCGGTCAAACGGGTCGTGACGCTGCCTGGCAGACCGTGCAGTCGCTGTATGCGATCGGTTCGGGCGGTTTGATGGGCGAGGGCCTGGGTAACTCGCGGCAGAAGCACTCGTTTTTGCCGGAGCCGCAAAACGATTTCATCTTTTCCATTGTGTGTGAAGAGCTGGGCTTTGTCGGTGCGGTGCTCATCATTTTGTTGTTTGCCGCGTTGGTGTGGCGAGGGTTTGTGATCGGCATGCGTGCGCCGGATAAGTTCGGTTCCATGCTGGCGATCGGGTTGATTGCACAGATCGGCATCCAGGTGGTGTTTAACCTGGCGGTGGTGACCAACTCGTTCCCAAACACCGGTATCAGCTTGCCGTTCTTTAGCTACGGCGGTTCGTCGTTGATTATGCTGTTGGCACAGATGGGCGTTATTTTGTCGGTATCCCGACAAACGAAACTGCAGCAGGAGGGATAGTATGCGCGTTTTGATGGCGGGCGGCGGTACGGCCGGCCATATCAATCCTGCTTTGGCGATTGCCGATACGATCAAGCGGCATCATCCCGATGCCGAGATCTTATTTGTCGGCGTGAAAGGAAAAATGGAAACCACGTTGGTACCTGCGGCGGGATATCCGCTCAAAACCGTGACGGTACAAGGGTTTAAGCGCAGCTTATCGCCAAAAGCGATTGCGCACAATGTTTCGGCCGCGTATCACGCGGTCACGGCGGGCGCGGAGGCAAAACGCATTATCCGTGAGTTTGCGCCCGATTTGGCAATCGGTACGGGCGGATACGTGTGCGGGCCTGTGCTGCGTCAGGCGGCGCGCATGGGCGTGCCGATGCTGCTGCACGAATCCAATGCGCTGCCGGGTGTGACGGTAAAATTGTTGGCGGCCTCCGCCAAAGCGGTGATGGTGGGTGACGAAGCGGCATGTAAGCATTTGCCGGAGGGCACGCGCGTGGTGGTAACGGGGAATCCGTTGCGCCGTGGATTTTCGGCCATGGACCGCGAAACTGCGCGGCGCGAGCTTGGTGTGGATGAACGGCCGTTGGTGTTGTCGTTCGGCGGCAGCCTGGGTGCGCGGCACTTGAACGAAGCGCTGGCAGGTGTGCTGGCAAAGAACCAAACCAATCAAGCGATCCAATTTATCGTGGGAACCGGAAAAGGAGAAAATTACGCGCGCATGCAGGCTCTGCTTGCACAGTACGGTGTTACGCCGGATGGCGTGCACGTGCGGGTGCGCGATTACATTGACGATATGCCGCGGTGCATGGCGGCAGCGGATTTGGTGATCTCCCGTTGCGGGGCGATGACCATCAGCGAGCTGCCCGCCATGAAAAAGCCGTCGGTACTGGTGCCGTCGCCGTACGTGGCGGAAAACCACCAATATCACAATGCGCAAGCGTTGGCTCAACGCGGCGCAGCGGTGTGCATTGAAGAAAAAGATTTGACAGCGGACCGTTTGTGGGATACGATAGAACAAACGGTACTGGATCCCGCAGCGCTGCAGGCGATGAGTGCGGCGGCGGGAGAGGCTGCCGTGTGGGATGCCGACGAGCGCATTTATGCGGTGATTCGCGAGACGCTGGGCGTTTGATGTCACCTTTTTTTCTTGAAATCATAAGATGGCGTATAAGGCCATTCGGTCGATTTCGGGGAATAGGGGTGGACGACGATGTCAAAGCTGGTCATCGAGGGCGGACGCCGCCTGGGCGGAGTCATACATATTCACGGTGCCAAAAACAGCGCGTTGCCGATTCTGGCGGCGGCTTTTTTGGCACAAGAGCCGTGCGAGATCCACAACTGTCCGTTGCTTTCGGACGTGGAAGCCGCCGGCAAGATTTTGCAGCATTTGGGCTGCACGGTAGAACGGGACGGGCACACGATCCGTGTGGATGCCTCCGTGGCGAGCGGGTTTGCCGTGCCGGATAATCTGATGCGTGAGATGCGCTCGTCCATTGTGTTTTTGGGCGCGATCGCCGCGCGAACGGGCAAAGCGCGGCTGTCGTTTCCCGGTGGATGCGAGCTGGGGCCGCGCCCCATTGATCTGCATTTAGCAGCGTTGCGTCAGCTGGGTTTGCAAATTTGTGAAGAGGGCGGGCGGCTGGAGTGTCGTGTAAAAGGACGCTTGGTCGGGTGTCCCATTTCGTTGTCGTTTCCCAGCGTGGGAGCAACCGAAAATATTTTGTTGGCCGCCGCGACGGCGAGCGGGACTACCACCATCATCAATGCGGCGCGCGAGCCGGAGATCGTGGATCTGTGCGAGTTTTTGTGCGCGTGCGGTGCGCGCATCCGCGGCGCGGGTGAGGGCACCATTGTGGTGGAGGGCGTTGAACGCCTGCACGGATGTCGGCATCGGGTGATTCCCGACCGTATTGAAACCGCCACCTATATGGGTGCGGCGGCGATCACGGGCGGTTCGTTGTTGTTAAAACACGTGAAGCCCGAGCACGTGCAGGCGATCATACCGGTGTTCGAAGAATTTGGATGCCAGGTGGCGGTGTGGGGTGATGAATTGCTCATCAGCGCGCCCGGTCGGTTGCGGCGGGTGCACACGGTGCGCACGCTACCGTATCCGGGATTTCCCACCGATGCGCAGGCGCTTGTGATGGCACCTACGTGTGTGGCGGATGGCACCAGTGTGTTTATTGAAACGATTTTTGAAAGTCGGTTTAAGCACGTGAGCGAATTGATGCGCATGGGTGCGCAGATTAAAGTGGAAGGTCGCGTTGCCGTGGTGGAGGGCGTTGCCGAGCTGTACGGTGCGCCGGTGGAATGTACCGATTTACGCGGCGGTGCGGCATTGGTGCTGGCGGCGCTTGCGGCAAACGGAACAACCGAGATCACGCAGCTGCAACATTTGGAACGAGGATATGAAGCGATGGCGCAAACTCTTGGTGGGGTGGGTGCCGCCGTTACGATGCAAGAATAAACAAAGGCAGACAAGGCATGAAAAAAAGGCAGACACAACCGAAACGGAGAAACAGCCAGAAGCGAAGACGCAATCGCTTCCGGCTGTTTGTCGTGCTTTCGATTGTGAACATCGCCCTGCTGGTGCTGACGATTTTGCTGTTGCCCGCGGCGCTGGATACGCCGAAAACCGACGAAAACGGAAAGCCGTCACCGATTGGTATTCGCAGCATTACGGTGGAAGGAAACACCGTGTACGAAAATGAAGCGATCATCGGCATCAGCGAGCTGGAACTGGGGCAAAGCGTGTTTGCGGTGAACAAAGGACAGATCAAAAAACGCTTAAAACAAGAATTTGCTTACGTGCGCGACGTGGCGATCGATATTTCGTTCAAACGCGAGGTGACGCTGCGGATCACGCAAGCGGAGGAAATGGGTGCCGTGTATGCGAACGGTGGCTGGGTGATCGTGGATGAAAACGGGATCGGCCTGCACAAGGAACCGATCGAAAGCGAACGGCCGCTACGGCGCATGTACCTGAAGGGTGCCGGTACGCTGACCGACGAGATCGGCCGACAGGTGTTGGACGAGCAGAGTCTTAAGATCATTTCGGAGATCTGTTCGGCGTTTGAATTGTATCAGCTGGGCGAGATCAGCGAGATCGATATGAGTAATCCGAACAACATTCGGGCAAACTGGAAAAATCAGATTACCATTGCGTTTGGCAACGATTCCAATTTGTCGTACGAGGTGGCGGTGGCAGCAACCTCCATCCCGAAAATTTTGGCGCGGCACGGACAAACGGCAACCGGGCTTTTGAACGTGAGCCAATATTCCGATCCCACGGTGGAAACGCCGACCATCATCTTCACGCCGTCCGCTTTGTTGGACGATGAACCCAAAAAAGATACCCCGCAAACGCCCGCGAATACAACAACTCCCACAAATAATTAAAAAAACAAAAATTTTTCGAAAATAGTGTTGAAATCGTGGGGTTGACATGTTAGAATTATAGCAGTATAATGTACAGTACTCTGCAAATAAGAATAACTGTTGCGAAATAAAAGGTAGGAGGATGTTCCATGAACTTTGAATACGATGATGAAGTCTTGGATACCGGCGTTCAAATAAAAGTAATCGGTGTCGGTGGCGGCGGCGGAAATGCGCTGAACCGCATGGTTACCGCCGGTGTTAAAGGCGTTGAATTTGTGGCGATCAATACCGATCACCAGGCTTTGTTGCGCTCTCAGGCGACAATTAAACTGCAAATCGGCGAAAAATTGACACGCGGTATGGGTGCCGGCGCGAACCCCGAAAAGGGTCAGCGCGCTGCGGAGGAAAGCCGCGATGAAATCACGGCTGCCCTCAAAGGTACCGATATGGTGTTCATCACTGCCGGTATGGGCGGCGGTACCGGTACCGGTGCGGCTCCCGTTGTGGCGGAGATCGCCCGTGATATGGGTATTCTCACGGTTGGTATTGTGACCAAACCGTTTGCGTTTGAAGGCCGCCGCCGTATGGAGCAGGCGGAAAACGGTATTGCCATTCTGCGCGAGCACGTGGATAGCTTGGTGGTTATCCCCAACGAGCGCCTCAAGCTGGTTACCGAGCAGCGCATCACGCTTGCTAACGCGTTCCAGGCGGCAGACAGCGTTCTGCGCCAGGGTGTGCAGTCGATTTCCGAACTCATCACGGCAGAAGCGGTTATCAACCTCGACTTCGCCGACGTGACCGCTATCATGAAGGATGCCGGTTATGCGCACATGGGTATCGGCCGTGCGGAAGGTAAAGATAAGGCGGAAGCCGCGGCTCGCGAAGCGATCGCCAGCCCGCTGCTCGAGACCACCATCAACGGTGCTCGCGGCCTCATCATCAACGTGACCGCTTCGCCGGATATTCCGCTGGAAGATGTGGATATCGCTTGTAACCTTATTTCCGAGGCAGCGCATCCGGATGTCAACACCATTTGGGGTCTGACCTTTGATGAGAACCTGGAAGATGAGCTGTGCATCACCTTGGTTGCCACCGGTTTCTCGGCGGACGGTTCCTACGTCCCGCCCACGGAGGATGGCCGCGGCGGCACGGATTCCAGCGATTATGACGATGAGGATCCCCCCAACATGTCCCGCAAAAGACCGCAGGAATAAGAGTGTAAACTGAAACGGCGGGAAGCAACAGCTTCCCGCCGTTTTTCACGATGGGGAGGCAGGGATATATGGCAACACGGGATATTGCTGCGCCGTTTCGGGCGGCGATCGATACGTATTCCATGATTGAGGACGGCGATCATATTGCGGTGGGTGTGTCCGGTGGGAAGGACAGCGTGGCGCTGTTGGTTTTACTGGCACAGCTGCGGCGGTTTTACCCGCACCCGTTCACCCTCACGGCGATCACGTTGGACCCCTGCTTTGACGGGGAAAGTGATTTTTCCGCGATTGAAGCATTGTGCGAACGGCTGCAGGTGCGGTGTGTGATCAAGCGCACGCAATTGTGGAACGCGGTGCAGGAACACATTGGAGATGAGAATCCGTGCAGCTTGTGTGCGCGGCTGCGCCGCGGTACGCTGCATCGTGTTGCCAAGGAAGAGGGCTGCAACAAGGTGGCGCTTGGACATCATCGGGATGATGCCGCCGAAACGGTGCTGATGAACCTGCTGTCCGGTGGCACGATCGGTTGTTTTTCACCGAAAAGTTATCTTGATCGCAGCGATATCACCCTTATTCGTCCCATGATTTTCTTGGCAGAGCAGGAGATTGCGGCGTTTGTGAAACGGGAAGACCTACCGATCGTTGCATCGCGGTGTCCTGTGGATGGCACGACCCATCGGCAGCAGATAAAAGATTTGATTGTCACACTTTCCGAAACGTATGGTGATGTGAGCGGTAAGATCACCGATGCGTTGCAAAAAGGACAGATCAGTAAATGGTAAATCACACGGCACGGTGAAGATTTCACCGTGCCGTGTTTTTTGTGCGCAGCCGGGGCAAACTGTGAGAGAGTGAGAAAACGTGCGGTAGAACGTTTCTCTACGGAGAAGAGAGTGGTTTTTCGGTAACGGTAGGTAGATTCCAGTGGGTGACTATGATATGGTTTTTATAGAATTGCGAAAGGCAGGACACCGAATATGAGAACCATGAAAATCGTGGCGGATTCCTCGGCGAACATGATGGGGCTGCCGCACGTGGCGTTTGCTTCGGCACCGCTCAAGATCATCACGGCGGACCGTGAATTTACCGATGACGCTACGTTGGACGTGGAGAATATGATTACGTACTTCGAAACGTACAAGAGTACGTCCAAAACCTCTTGCCCCAATCCGTCGGATTGGTTGGCGGCGTTTGGGGATGCGGATGATATTTTTTGTGTGACCATTACCAGCGGATTATCCGGCAGTTATAATGCCGCATGTGCCGCCAAGGCAATGTACGAGGCAGAGAACAAAGGAAAACGCGTGTGCGTGATCGATTCGCTTTCGGCCGGTCCGGAGCTTGTGCTTATTGTTGAAAAGCTGGAAGAATGGATCCGAATGGGTGTGCCGTTTGGGGACATTTGCGTGCTGGTGCAGTCGTATCAGGAAAAAACAGGTCTTATCTTCATGCTGGAATCGCTGAAAAACTTTGCAGCGAACGGGCGAGTTTCTCCCGCAGTTGCCAAGGTGGTGGGGCTTTTGGGCATCCGCGTTGTGGGGCAGGCAAGCGAAAAAGGGCAGTTGGAGCCGCTTCACAAATGCCGCGGCGAGGCAAAAGCGCTGGAAACGCTCACCGATTTGTTGAAGAAAAACGGCGTATCGAAAGGAAAAATTCGGATCGCGCATTGCCGCAATGAAAAAGCGGCAATCGCCCTGCAAGAAGCGATTGCAAAGCAGTTGCCGCAAGCCGAGGTATCCATCGATACGTGCCGTGGACTGTGCAGTTATTATGCTGAAAACGGTGGCCTGTTGGTGGGGTATGAGAAAATATAACAGAAACGCACAGCGGTGTTGGGAATTCACACCGCTGTGCGTTTTTATGATTCTTCGATGGCTTGGAGGGCTTCGCGTAGGGTGTCAAGCGAGGATAAACCGTCTTTGATCTTGACAGCCAAATATGGTTTTGGGCCGGCGTTTATCATGACGCGGCCGGGGAGTGCCGCGCTCATTTTGGAGCCGAGCGGCAGATTCAACGTGCGTTGATACAACAGCAGTGTATCGGCCGTCTGCTTGACTTCATAAATACCGGCGTTGGCCGCCATATTGCGCAGTAATGCGACCTCGACCAAGCCTTGCACCGCCAGCGGCGGTTCGCCGAAACGGTCGATAAGCTCATCGTACACGTCGAGGGAATCTTCCTCGGTGCGGATATCTGCGATGCGGCGGTACATATCGAGCCGCTGTGCGTTGGTGGCGATATAGCTTTCGGGAATGTGTGCCGAAACGGGCAGATCGATCAGGCATTCTGCTTCGCGGGTTTTGGGCTTGCCTTTTTCTTCGTCCACGGCTTCGGCCAGCAGGCGGAGATACAGATCGTAACCGACGGCTTCCATGTGCCCGTGCTGCTGCGCACCGAGCAGGTTGCCCGCGCCGCGGATTTCCATATCGCGCATGGCGATTTTGAAGCCGGCGCCGAATTCCGTGAATTCGCGGATGGCCTCCAACCGCTTGGCGGAAACATCCGTGAGTACCTTGCCGCGCAGGAACGTGAGGTACGCAAACGCGCGGCGGGAAGAACGACCGACGCGACCGCGCAGCTGATGCAGCTGTGACAGACCGAAGCGGTCGGCGTTTTCGATGATGAGGGTGTTGACGTTGGGAACGTCGACGCCCGTTTCGATGATGGTGGTGCACACCAGCACGTCGATTTCGTGGTCGATGACCTGCCGCCAGATATCCGACATTTCTTCTTCCGACATTTTGCCGTGTGCAAACGCAATGCGCGCTTCGGGGATGCGCATCTGTAAACCGGCGGCACAGCGTTCGATGGAATCGGTGCGGTTGTGCACGTAGTATACCTGGCCGCCGCGCCGCAGTTCCCGACGGATCGCATCCGCGATGATGCCGTTATCGTGCTCCAGCACGTAGGTTTGCACGGGGCGGCGATCCTGCGGGGCTTCTTCGATGATGGACATATCGCGAATGCCGCTCATCGCCATGTTCAGCGTGCGCGGAATGGGGGTGGCGGATAAAGTGAGCACGTCAACCTGCGGTGCGAGCTCCTTGATGCGTTCTTTTTGGGCAACGCCGAACCGCTGCTCCTCGTCCACGATGAACAGACCGAGGTTGCGGAATTTGACGTCTTTGGACAGCATGCGGTGCGTGCCGACCACGATATCGAGCTTGCCGGTGGCCAAATCTTTTAAAATGCGTTCTTGTTGTTTGGGGGTGCGGAATCGCGAAAGCATTTCGATCTGCACGGGGAAGCCGTCGAACCGTTTGACGAGCGTGTTGTAGTGCTGGAACGCCAAAATGGTGGTGGGCACGAGCAACACGCATTGCTTGCTTTGGGAGACGCACTTGAACGCGGCGCGCAGCGCCACTTCGGTTTTACCGAAGCCGACGTCGCCGCACAGCAGGCCGTCCATGGGAACGGGACGTTCCATATCGGCTTTGATTTCTTCGATGCAGCGCAGTTGGTCCTCGGTTTCCTCAAACTCAAAATGGCGCTCAAAATCGTATTGCCATTCGGTGTCGGGATCGAAGCCGAAGCCGGGGGTTGCCATGCGTTGGGAATACAGCTGAATGAGATCCTTGGCGATATCCTTGACCGCCGAGCGCACGCGCGCTTTGGTTTTTTGCCATTCCTGGCCGCCGAGGCGGTGCAGGCGAACCGTGACGTCTTCTTTGTTGCCGATGTATTTGGACACAAGGTCCAGTTGGGTAACGGGGACGTACAACGTATCCCCTTTATCGTATTGCAATTTGAGATAGTCTTTTACAACACCCTGCACCTGCAGCTGGTGGATGCCCTGATACAAACCGATGCCGTGAGCGGCGTGGACGATATAATCGCCGACGGTAAGCTCCGACAAGCTGTGAATTTCAGCACCCGCGTGGCGCACGTGCCGCCGTTTGCGGCGCGTGGTATTGATGCGACCGTGGGTGATGACGGTGAGCCCGATATCGGGGAATTCCGCGCCCGCCGACAAGCCGCCGCACAGCACCAGCACACGGTCGCGCAGCGGTTTTTCGGGGGATTTGGCAAACAGGGCGGGGATGCCCTGCTTTTGCAGGTCGTCGGCAAGGGTTTGTGCGTTTTTCTCCTCGGCGCCGGCCAGCACAACACACGCCATGTGACGGGACAGACAATCCTGCAGATCCTCACACAACAGCGAAATGCCGCCCGACCACACGGGGAGCTGACGGCAGGTGAGGTTGTGAAGCGCGCGCACGGTGGAATCGCTGCTGCTGCGCGCAAAGGTTTCCATCAGTATGGTGGGGTGTGATTCCAAACAACGCGCCAGGTCCTCGGCATCCATTTGATACCGACACAGCTCCTTGCACAGCAGTCCTTCTTCCAGCAAAGCGCCGATATCCTCCTGCAGCTGCCAATCGGCGGTGCGCAAGCGTTCGCGGACCTTGGCGTTTTCGGACAAGACAACCAGCGCATCCGGTGCGTAGTCTAACGCGGTGGCGCGGGTGGGATAGATGAGCGGGAGATAACGATCGGTTGCGGAAAGCGGGGCACCGCCACGCAGGCGGTCCACGTCCCGGAGCAGGTTTTCGCGCACGGTGGCGGCGTGCTTTCCGCCAAGGGAATCCGACAGTGCGGTGATACGGGAGGCGAGCTCTTCGGTGTTTTCGCAGAAGATTTCGCTGGCGGGGGGGATATCCACGGACGGCAACGGATCGGTGCGCCGCTGGGAGAGAATATCGAAAAAGGAGATCGTATCCACCGTGTCGCCCCACAACTCAATGCGGATGGGGGAGGCGTTTTGCGCGGGATACACATCGATGGTGCCGCCACGCACGGCGTATTGCCCCGCGCCCTCGATCTGGTCGCAACGGGAATAGCCGATGGCGGCG
>JAZQIV010000095.1:0-8840 GCA_045541305.1 Acutalibacteraceae bacterium
CTTTTTTCAAAAAGTGTCAAAACACCCTTGATTTTTTAAAACCTCTGTGGTATAGTGTTTTCATTCGCAGTACTATTGTGCGTGGGTGGTGGACAGTTTGACACAACATTCCCCCAATTCCGAAGAATGGATTTTGGTGCGCGCCGATGCGTTGCCCGAGGTGTTCGGCAAGGTGCTCGCGGTACAAACCGCGCTCTCTTCCGGCCAATGCGTTTCCGTCAGCGAAGCGGTGCGCCAAAGCGGGCTCTCACGCAGCGCGTATTATAAGTACAAGGATGCCGTCGCTCCGTATATCGGCGGTTCCGTCCCCACAGGGTTCATGACGGTGGATCTGGTGCTGCAGGATTCACCCGGCGTGTTATCCGGCCTGCTTTCCGCCTTTGCGCGTGCAGGCGCCAACATCGTCACGGTGAACCAGCAACCGCCGGCCAACGGCAGCGCAGATGTTTCCATCTGTGCCAAAACCGAAAACATGGCGTTATCGCTTGATAAATTCGCCATGGAAGTCACACACATCCCGGGCGTGCGCCGCATTCGTGCGATCCGCCGCACCGCAGAATAGAAAGGCAGAGAAGTATATCATGACAGCCATTGCAATTTTAGGTCACGGTGTCGTCGGTTCCGGTGTTGCGGAGGTGTTGCGTATGAACGCCGCCGGCATCGCCGCCAAAGCGGGCTCCGCCCTCACCGTCAAACGCATCTTGGATCTGCGCAGTTTTCCGGATCTGCCGTACGCCGATCTGTTCACCACCGAGTTTGATACCATCCTGCAGGATGCCGAGATTCGCATTGTGGTGGAAACCATGGGCGGTCTGCACCCGGCATACGATTTTGTGAAAGCCTGCCTGCAAAGCGGCAAAAGCGTGGTAACCTCGAATAAAGAATTGGTTGCCGCCAAAGGCGATGAATTGCTGGCAATTGCCAAAGAGAAGAATGTGAATTTCTTGTTCGAAGCCAGCGTGGGCGGCGGCATCCCGATCATCCGCCCGTTGGAGCAATGCCTTGCGGCAAACGAGATCGAAGAGATCGCAGGCATTTTGAACGGCACCACCAACTTCATGCTCACCCGCATGGTGCAGGATGATATGGATTTTGAAAGTGCTTTAAAACTCGCACAAGAACTCGGCTATGCCGAACGCAACCCCTCTGCGGATGTGGACGGCCACGATGCCTGCCACAAGATCTGCATTTTGGCGGCGCTCGCGTACGGCATCCACGTGTATCCCGAGCAGGTTTACACCGAAGGCATTGCCAACATCACCCTTGCCGATGTCGCGTATGCCGCGGCACTCGGCTGTGTGATCAAGCTCATCGGTAAAGTCCGTCGGGACGGCGATCGCATTCATTGCATGGTCGCCCCGCACCTCATCCCCAACGATAACCTGCTGTCCAACGTCAGCGACGTGTTCAACGGCGTGGCGGTTCGCGGCAACGCTGTGGGCGACGTTTTGTTCTATGGCCGCGGCGCGGGCAAGCTCCCCACCGCTTCCGCTGTGGTGGCGGATGTGATCGATGCCGCGCGGCACCTCGAACACAGAAAGCCGCTTGAATGGGGTACCGCCAAGGAAGGCTACGTGTTCGACCGGGCGGATAACGTTTGCGCCATGCTGCTGCGCTTCCAAACAGCCGATAAACAGGCTCTGCTCGGAGCGCTGAACACCGCACTCGGCGCGGTCACGGTTGTGTCGTGCGCAGCCGCTCCCACCGATGAACTGTGCGTCACCACCACCCCCATGACCGAAGGTGAACTCAACGCAAAACTCACCGTACTCAGCGATCAGCCGATCGCGCGTTTACGTCTGTTATAAACCATAGGAGGTCCTTTATATGCTTATCGTACAAAAATTCGGCGGCAGCTCGGTCGCCAACGCCGAGAAGGTGTTAAACGTTGCCAAACGGGTAACCGACACCTATCGTGCGGGTAATGAAGTGGTGGTAGTCGTTTCCGCTCAGGGCGACACCACCGACGACCTGATCGCCAAAGCCAAAGAGATCAACCCGTCTGCCAGCAAACGCGAAATGGATATGCTGATGGCAGCCGGCGAACAGATCTCCATTGCGCTGCTCGCGATGGCGTGTGAGCAACTCGGCTGCCCCGCTGTTTCGTTGCTGGGCTGGCAGGCAGGCTTCTCCACCGATTCCAAATATTCCGCTGCGCGCATCAAAACCGTCAAAGCGGAGCGCATCCGTGCAGAATTGGACAAGAAACGCATCGTCATTGTGGCAGGCTTCCAAGGCCTCAACAAATACGACGATGTCACCACCCTCGGTCGCGGCGGCTCGGATACCAGCGCCGTAGCAATCGCAGCGGCCATGAATGCTGATTTGTGCCAGATCTACACCGATGTGGAAGGCGTGTACACCGCCGATCCTCGCAAGATCCCCACCGCCAAAAAATTGGACGAGATCACCTACGACGAAATGCTGGAGCTCGCTACGTTGGGCGCGCAAGTGCTGAACAACCGCTCCGTGGAAATGGCAAAAAAATACAACATCGAACTGGAAGTGCGCTCGAGCATGTCAAACGCTCCCGGCACCAAGGTCAAGGAGGTCACCAAAATGGAAAAAATGTTAATCAAGAGTGTTGCAAAAGATACCGACGTTGCCCGCGTGATGATTGTCGGCATTCCGGATGAACCCGGCGTTGCGTTCAAAATCTTCTCCCGCGTGGCACAAGCCCACGTCAACGTGGATATCATCCTGCAATCGGTAGGCCGCGACGGCACCAAGGACATCACCTTCACCGTTCCCGCGGGCGAGGGCGAAAAAACCGTGGAAGCCCTGCGCGAATACTGCGACCACCTGAACGCCAAGAGCCTGTCCTACGATACCGAAATCGCCAAGGTATCCATTGTCGGTGCCGGCATGGAAACGCACGAAGGCGTAGCCTCTCGCATGTTCGGTGCGTTATCGGAAGCCAACATCAACATCCAAACCATCTCCACCAGCGAGATCAAAATCTCGGTGCTCATCGACCGTGCGGACGCGGATCGCGCCGTTGCCGCCGTGCACCATGCCTTCTTCGACGAAGACTAAGAAATACAAAAAGCCGCACACGCGGCTTTTTTCTTTAGAATCACAAAAGGAGGTGAACCGATTTGCTCGGCATCTATCTGCACGTTCCGTTTTGCGCATCCAAATGCCCGTATTGCGATTTTTATTCGCTCGTCGGCACCACCGATGACGAAAAAGACCGCTATACCGCGGCGCTCACCGATCGTTTGGCCGCGTGGTCGGCCACCTTGCACGACACCGCCGATACGCTGTATCTCGGCGGCGGCACCCCCACGTTGCTCGGCGCACATCGCCTGGCAGCCGTCATCACCGCCGCCCGCAAAGCCTTTTCCATCCCCGATACCGCGGAGATCACACTGGAAGCCAACCCCGGCGACGATTTAACCGAACTTTTGGCGGCGTTCACCGCTGTCGGCGGCAATCGCTTGTCACTCGGCGTGCAGTCCGTGTGTGATGCGCAGCTGCGCACCCTTGGCAGACGTCACACGGTGGAGCAGGTCGACCGCACGATCCGCACCGCGCATCAAAGCGGGATTCACAACCTCTCCCTTGATCTCATGCTCGGCACGTCCGAGCAAACTGAAAGCGACGTGCGCACCGCCGCCCGGCGGTTTGCCGAATGGGGTGCCACCCACGCCTCCGCCTATCTTCTCAAAATTGAAAGCGGCACGCCGTACGCCGCCTCACCCCCCACTTTGCCGGATGACGACACGGCAGCTTCGCTGTACCTTACCGCCGTGGATGCTTTTGCGGCAAACGGCTTTGCGCAGTACGAAATTTCCAACTTTGCCAAACCCGGTTTTGAGAGCCGCCACAACCTCAAATACTGGTTGTCCGATCCGTATCTCGGCATCGGCCCTGCGGCGCACTCGTTTATCGGCGGCAAGCGGTTTTGCTATCCCCGTTCCATCACGGATTTTATAAACGGCGGCGCCCCGCTCGCCGAAGACCCCGATAGCACCTTGTTCCCCGAGCACTCGCCCGCGGAATTTGCCATGTTGCGCTTGCGCCTCACACAAGGCCTCACCGAAACCGATTTTGAGGCGCATTTCGGCACACCCATCCCCAAAGAATGGCGGCAAAACGCCGCCGCGATGCCGCCGCATCTCGTCACAGTCGACAAGCACGGCATCCGCCTCTCCCCCGAGGGCTTTTTGGTATCGGACGCCATTCTGGCCCGCATTTTATAAACAAAAAACATTTGGTGGTGAAGCATTATGACGATGAAGTTATTTTGGGGCGCACTCACAAAATTTTTGTTGGGTGTTGCGTTGGTTGGGCTGCTGATATTCCTGCCTGCCGGCACGTTTTCGTATCGGAACGGCTGGCTGTTGATGGGCATTTTATTCGTGCCCATGTTCTTTGCTGGCATCGTCATGCTGTTCAAAAATCCCGATCTGCTAAAAAGCCGCCTGCAAGCCAAAGAAAAAAGTCGGGAACAAGGCCTGGTTGTCAAATTGAGCGGTCTTATGTTTTTGGCAGGCTTTGTCCTGGCAGGGCTCGGCATCCGTTTTCATTGGTACGTCTTGCCGATCGGAGTTACCATCGGTGCGGCCATTGTTTTTCTGATCGCTTATCTCCTCTATGCCGAGGTACTCCGTGAAAACACGTATCTCAGCCGCACAATTGAAGTGCAAAACAATCAAAAGGTGATCGATACAGGGTTATACAGCATTGTCCGCCACCCCATGTACAGTGTGACTTTGCTTTTGTTTTTATCCATGCCGCTTGTGTTGGGTTCGGTATATGCATTTGCGGTTTTCCTCGCCTATCCGTTTATCATAGCCAAACGCATTCGGCACGAAGAAGCCTTTTTGGAAGAACACCTCGACGGTTACCGTGCCTATCAGCAAAAAGTCAAATACCGCTTGCTCCCGTTCCTTTGGTAAATGGCACACAAAAGAACATAGCCACCACAAATGCTTCATCCAACCACGCGATTATCGCGTGGTTTTTATTTGCAGCAAAAAAGGAGAGCTTCACTCTCCTTTTTCATAAACACAACGGTTTTCTATATTTCGAAACTGATTTTCTTTCAACTGCGTTAGCTTTTTTGGATCGATATCCACATGAATACAGTCGATACAAGCACCTGTTATATCTAAGTTGATTTCCTCTAAAACACATTCGTTATTCCTTTGGTAGATACAGAAAACATTTTCACAAGTCATATAATCACCCTTTAAAATATATCATATTCAAAACGAAACGCAACCATAAATGGTTATATAAGCACAACCGAAAATGGGCATATTATTGCTTTGGGTGATGATTATGTTTAAGATTGACAACGAACTGAAAAACGCCAATACACCACGCACCGTTCGATTTACCGAATCGCTTTTTGAACGGCTTAACAAAACCGCAGCAAGCAACAATATCTCTTTTAATTTACTGGTGTTGCAGTGCTGTAAATACGCGCTTGACAACATTGAAAGCGAAGAAACGCAACCAAAGCAACCGTAACGCGGTTGTGCCCCAAAGAAAAGCAAAAAAAGGTGCACGAAATTTTCGTGCACCTTTTTCTTTGGCTTGCCAATTCACTGGGCCTTTTTGTCTTATCGTCCCTCCGGCAACATCCGATAGGTGTTCATGCGCTGGGCCAGCATGCACCGCTGGAAGCACTCGGCCGCTTCCGTTCCGCATTGCTTGCCGCGCGCAATGTTGGCGGCACGGTGCGCTCCAAACGCGTCGGTGCCGGTATGCGAAGCCAGCCAGCCGTATTGGCTTTCGTGGCATTTGAGCGCTTGCTCTTTGAGCTCCAACGTATCGCTGATATCCACAAACTCCGTCGGATGGAACGAGCTGATTCCTTCCGGCTCCATGTAAAAGATCGCGGCAACCGTTTCATGGCACGGATATGCCGTTTTGTAGTTCGGAATCGTCGCCATAAAGCTCGCATTAAACGCCAGCTTCGAGGTTTCAATGTGGTCACGCATATAATCGTCCGGATGCTGCGTGAAGATCAGATCCGGCTTTGTCTGACGGATCACGTCGATCAGCTTATCGGTCACGACCGGATCGTTGGAATCCACCGCCAAATCGTACACGCCCAAATTAAAATACTGCTTGGCGCCAAGCACCTGCGCCGCTTTTTCCGCTTCCTTCACGCGGATCGCCGCAATCTCATCGGGCGCCAGCGTCATGGAACCGCCGCTGCCGTTCGTCACACCGCAAACGTACACCTCGTCGCCGCGTGCCACGCACCGCGCCAACGTACCGAAGCATCCAAACTCCGCATCGTCCGGATGACAACCAATGGCCAAAATACGCATGATACATTCCTCACTTTGTTACCAATTTCTTAAATTTAATCATACTCCCATCTTTTGCCAAAGTCAATATTGACTTTGGACACTTTTCCTTTTAAAATAGGAGTATAACATTGTAAAAAGGAGTGTCAAACCATGTCCAAATATGCCGGTACACAAACCGAAAAAAACCTGGAAGCCGCTTTCGCCGGTGAATCCCAGGCGCGTAACAAGTACACCTATTTCGCCTCGGTTGCCAAAAAAGAGGGCTACGAGCAGATCGCCGCGTTGTTCTTAAAAACCGCGGATAACGAAAAAGAGCACGCCAAACTGTGGTTCAAGGAGCTGCAGGGCATCGGCAACACCGCTGAAAACCTCGGTGCCGCCGCCGACGGTGAAAACTACGAATGGACCGATATGTATGAAGGCTTTGCCAAAACCGCGGAGGAAGAAGGCTTCCCGGAACTGGCACGCAAATTCCGTTTGGTCGCTGCTGTTGAAAAGCATCACGAGGAACGCTATCGCGCGCTGCTCAAAAACGTGGAAACCGCCGCTGTGTTCGAAAAAAGCGAGGTTCGCGTGTGGGAATGCCGCAACTGCGGTCACATTGTGGTCGGCACCAAAGCTCCCGAGCTGTGCCCCACCTGCGCCCACCCGAAAGCGTATTTCGAACTCCACGCCGAGAACTATTAAGCCTCAAAAAGCCGCCGATTTTTCGGCGGCTTTTTTATTTTTGTTCAAATTGCCCATTTGCTTTTTCCACGTTTTGCATGATATACTGATTGTATAATATGCTGTGAAAGAGGTATTATCATGTATCAGCAAAACGATATCGTCATGCATCCCGGCGCCGGTGTATGTAAAATCGAGGACGTGCGCGAGGAGCAATTCACGGGGCAAAAACGGCAGTATTACGTTCTGCGCCCCCTGTACGAAAACACCGCCACCACCATTTTTGTACCTACCGATTCGCAAAAGATCACTCTGCGCAAGCTCCTCTCCAAAGAAGAGATCGTTCGCATGATTCATACGGTATCGTTGGACACGTCCCTGTGGGTGGACAACCCCGCCGAACGGAAAGACATGTTCCAGCAACTGCTGCACGAAGGGGATCACCCCACCCTGATCCGCTTGATCGCGGAGCTGCACACCCGTCGTCGTGAAACCGAAAAAGCCGGCCGCAAGTTCCATGCCGCAGATGAAAAAGTGCTGCAGGAAGCCGAAAAACGCATTCATCAGGAATTCGCACACACGCTGGAACTCAGCGTCGAAGAAATCGCTCCGTTTATCATGAAAGAGCTGGGGTTCTGACCTTTTTTCGTGAAAACGCTTGACACACTTATAAAAGCATGATAGAATCGTTTCAACCGATAGAGGCGCATCGCAAAAAGAGTACCGGTTGCCAAAAAGCCCGCCAAGGGTGCAGCAGGGAAAGGGTTGCGTTGCCGAAGTCGAAGGGTGGCAACCTTCGGTCTGGCAACTGGATTTAACAGTGCAGTTGTTGTCGCAGCAATGCGGAGAGCTATCCGGCAAAGACGATACCCTGTTTTGGCGTTTCCCGCAACAGGTAGATTTTGCAGGATAGTTGCTCATCTTCGGCAACTGTCTTTTTTATTTGTAAAGGAGTATGATCCATCATGAAAAACACCGTATTTACCGGCGCCGCAACCGCCATCGTCACCCCGTTCAAGGGTGCGGAGATCGATTATGAGCAGTTCGGCCGCCTGATCGAATGGCAGATTGCCGAAGGCATCAACGCCATTGTCGTGGCAGGCACCACGGGCGAAGGCTCCACGTTAACCGACGAAGAGCACAAGGCGGTTATCAAATACTGTGTGGAAAAGGTAAACGGCCGTGTTCCGGTCATTGCCGGCACCGGCTCGAACGACACCGCTTATGCCATTTCACTCACAAAGTACGCGTGTGAAGTGGGCGCCGATGCCATGCTGCTCATCACCCCGTATTACAATAAAGCCACTCAAAAAGGCATGATCGAATCCTTCCGCCGTGTTGCGGATATTTCCACCAAGCCCTGCATTCTGTACAATGTGCCCAGCCGTACCGGCTGCAACCTGTTGCCGGAATCCGTGGCAGAGCTCAGCCGTCACGAAAACATCGTGGCGATCAAAGAAGCGTGCGGCAACATCTCGCAAATTGCCAAAGTAGCGGCGTTGTGCGGGGATTCGATCGACATTTACTCAGGCAATGACGATCAGATCGTCCCGATCCTGTCGCTGGGCGGCAAGGGTGTCATTTCGGTGCTGTCCAACGTAGCGCCCAAAGAAACCGTTGCCATCTGTGAAAAATTCGCCGCGGGCGATATCCAAGGCGCCGCCAAGCTGCAGCTGGACTATCTGGAGCTCATCGATGCGCTGTTCTGTGAGGTCAATCCGATCCCTGTCAAGGCCGCCGTTGCGGCAATGGGCTTCGGTGAGAACAGCCTGCGCCTGCCGTTAACACCCATGGAGCCCGCGCACGAAGCCAATCTGCTTTCGCTCATGCGCCGTCATGGCATCATCGAATAAAAGGGGAATGAACCTATGAACATTGCCATCTACGGATACGGCAACCTCG
>JAZQIV010000096.1:0-2191 GCA_045541305.1 Acutalibacteraceae bacterium
ACGTTATAGTGTATACTCATAGCCGAGGTGAAGATATGAAACTACAGATCAAAGAATTTGCCGAGCTCACCGGTGTCAGCGTGCGCACGTTGCATTACTACGACGAGATTGGTTTGCTGAAGCCGAGCTATGTGGACGAGCAAAACGGCTATCGTTTTTACAATGAAGCATCTCTGGAACGGATGCAGGAGATCTTGTTTTACCGTGAGTTAGATTTTCCTTTGAAAAGCATTGCGGAGATCCTCGCCTCGCCGAACTACGATAAACGAAAAGCGCTTGCAGAGCAGAAGCGGTTGCTGACTTTGAAGAAAGATCGGCTGGAACGGTTGATCGCAGCTCTGGAACAAGCAGAAAAAGGAGAGATCACGATGAGCGCATTTGACAACAGCGAATACGAAACCGCCCGTCAGCAGTACGAGGACGAGGCAAAGCGGCGTTGGGGCGGTACGGACGCCTACAAGGAGAGTCAGGCAAAGACCAGAAGCTACTCCAAAGATAAATGGAACGACGTTCTCGACAGACTGAACGGTGTGTTCGTTGAGTTTGCCGAGTGTAAGAAATGCGGCGAGAGCGCTGACAGCGAAACGGCACAGCGTCTCGTGAAGAAACTGCAGGACTACATCACCGCAAATTTTTATCACTGCACCGATGACATCCTCGCAGGGCTTGGACAGATGTACGTCTGCGACGAGCGGTTCAAGAATAACATCGATAAAAACGGTGAAGGCACTGCGGAATTCGTTTCGGAAGCTATCAAAATCTATTGCAAGAGATAACAACAACCGCCATCGGGAATTCCGGTGGCGGTTGGTTCGTCCTATTGAGATATTTTCAAAAATATGCTATAATACAGAAAAACGATAAGGGGGTCGAGTTATGAATGAACCGATCCGTCATCATTTTATACCTCAATTTATCTTGAGAAATTTCTGCTTTAACAATCGCGGCGAGGTTCGCTATTATTGCAAAAAGACAAATATTGAGAATGTAGCGAATACTCGAGACGTGTTCATGGAAAGAAATTTGTACAGGGATGAAATTAATTCGCCAAATGATCCGACAAAGATCGAACACGATTTTGCTGAGTTCGAACGAGAAGTTTCTCTGATCGTCAAAAGCAAATTACTCCCTGAGGACAAAATAATTCTAAACATGGAAGAGGACAATAAGCTTCGTTTGTTTTTTGCTTTGATGGGATTTCGGTCTGAAAGAGTACGAACAAATTTCGAAACGGGTCTCTGTAAAAACTCAAAGGGTTTTTATTCACGCTATCAAAGGGATGGCAACTTCTTGGATTTTTGGAAAAGAAATTTGGGGAATGCTGTAACGTGCAGATCAATTCAAGAAGTGATTGATCATCCGGAAATTGACGAGCCGATAAAAGTGTTTTTAATTCGCGATACATTTGGATACCTAGGAAGATATTTTGTTGTTGCAGAAAGATATGAAAGCAAAGGTTTTATCATAGGTGATACTTATCCGGTGGTTGTAAGCGGCACTTTGCCAAACGGTTTTCCATTAGAGTCGTATTCGATTTTTCCTCTTTCACCGGAAAGAATCTTAATGATGGTGTGTCGCGGTGCAGAAGGAACCCCGAGAGAGGTCTTGGGTTTTAGACAAACGGTACTGACGATGCCGAAGATGAATGACGATGGTACGTATACCATACGCAAAAGAAAGTTTTATGATGAGGAAGTAGAGTACATCAACGAGATGATATTCAAAGAAGCACAAGCAGGAGTTGTCTTCAAAAATGGTTTTTAATATATCAAAGAACGCCATCGGAGATTCCGGTGGCGTTGACTTTTCACGGATTAAAATCTGTTTCGCAGTAGACAAAGAAAAAGCAATTTTTTCATTCTGACTGGACAAATAAAAAACTCTGTGTTAAGATATAGCACCCACGAGGCCGTGGGATAAAATCAAAATACAAAAGGGGCAATTCAAAGACTTATACATACATGCACTATACGAACTAGCTGGGATGCAGACTGCACCCCTCGTTTCGTTGTGCGTGGATGTGTAGGTCTTTTTTGTTTTGCCTGCGCATAGAACAGTTGATTTTTCGGCTAAAAATTGAGAGCATTTTTTGAAAAGTTGGTTGTAGGATGCCTTGTGAATTCCCTTGTATAAGTAGAGGGGTAAATTAATTTTTTGTAAACAATCAAGATTTCGGGTGTTCAACTATATG
>JAZQIV010000097.1:0-25187 GCA_045541305.1 Acutalibacteraceae bacterium
GGCAGGTTGAGGAAATCGGTGAGCACAGTTTCGGTTCCGGCTTCGTAATTCTCGCCGGGATACGCACCCAAGCCGTTATTCTTGAGCACCCACACGGGCTTTTCGATGCGGATATCCGCAAATTCCACAACGTCGTCTGTCACAAAGGTGTTGCCCTGGAGCGAGGTGAACGTCATGGTCCACACGCCGCAACCGTTGAAGTTCTCGCCACCGACCATATCGGTAATACGCATGCTGACTTTTTGCCAGGTACCGTCGCCAATGACCGTGAAATCACCGGTCATAAGGTCACCCGCAGCAAAGCTTGTGCCATCGGCAATGGCTTCGCGGTACTGCACGCGCAGGGTTTGCTTGGCTGTATCGCTCGTTCCGGCTTTTGGGATATAACGCGTCCAGAATGATAAAACCAAATAATCAGTTTCTTTCGGCAAGCCGTCTTTCTTGGTGGAACTGATATAACGGAAATCGTTGTTTGCCGTTGTGCTGGAGGCCTGCAGGATCTTATATTGATAGCTGCTTGCCAAAACCGTGTTCGGCACGTCGGTAACGTCGTTACGTGCCGCATCGGCAAACGCATTTGCCACGGGCGGGTTCAGGAAGTTTTCCGAAACTGTTTTGGTGCCCGCTTCGTAATCCTCACCCGGGTAAGCGCCCAAGCCATCGTTTTTGCGCACCCATTTCGGACGTTCAAACTGAATCACGGCAAATTCGATCACATCATCCGCCACAAAGGTGTTACCCTTGAGCGAGGTGAACGTCATGGTCCACACGCCGGTGCCGTCAAAGTTCACACCACCGATCATTTCGGAAATCGGAAGTTTCACCTTTTGCCATTCACCGTTACCGACGATCTGCGCATCGCCATAGATCAGATCACCTGCGGCGTAGCCGCCGGCGCCGTCGCTGACCGCTTCACGCACCTGCGCACGAATGGTCTGCGACACATTATCGGAAGTGCCCGATTTCGGCGTGTAACGCGCCCAGAAGGTGAGCATCAAATACTCGTGATCGCCCGTCAACCCGTTCTTTTTGGTGGAACTGATATAACGGAAATCGTTATTGGTAGTGGTGCTGGAGGCTTGCAGGATGGTCGCTTTGTAGCTGTTCGTCGATTCGATTACGGGAATATCCGAAACAGCCACGGATTCCATCGTTGCAAACGCATTGCTGGCCGGCGGGTTGAGAAAATTCGAAAGCACCGTTTTGGAGCCTTCCTCATAATCCTCGCCGGGATACGCGCCCATGCCGTTGTTTTTGAGGACCCATTGCCGTTTCACAACGGTGATATCCGCAAATTCGATCACGTCGCCCGTTTTGAACGTGTTGCCTTTCAACGAGGTGAAGGTAACCGTCCACACACCGCAACCGTCAAAGTTTGCAGCGCCCGTCATGTCCGCTACCGGGAACTCCACCAACGTCCAGGTGCCGTTACCCGTTACGGTCATATCGTCGTACAGGTTGTCCCCTTTTGCGGCAGTGCCGTTGTTATCAATCGCTTCGGGGGCTTGGAAACGCACCGTCTGCGTCACAGAATCCGATACACCCGCTGCCGGTGTGTACCGAACCCACATTTTGTACACCAATCCCGTTTTATCTGCCGGCAAGCCGGTCTTTTGTTTGGAACTGATATACCGCAGGTCCTGATTGGCAGTCGTGCTGGAATCCTGCAGCATGGTCGCCTTGTAACTGTAGGCCGAGTCCACGTTCGGGATATCCGTGACGGTGACGCCCTCAAACGTGGCGACGGTATTTGATACCGGCGCGTTGAGGAAATCTTCCATCACAACCGACTCTTTCAGTTCATAATCTTCTGCGGGATCCGGCGGAGTACCGGCACCATTGGCTGCCGAAAACCAAATGCTCACCGAGCACACGGTGGACACCAGTATCGTGACCGCCAAAAACGCAGAAAGCACCTTGCGCTTTTTCATTTTCCGCATTCCTCCTTGTAAACTGACTGAATTCTACTTGTATTATAGCAAACCATCATTTTTGACTATCGACAAAAAAATGCTGATAACCGCCAAAATTTTGGACAATATGTTGCACATTTTTTAAAAAATAAGCGCTCCTATTACACCATCACCGAATACTCTGTGATGTGAGTTAACAGGAGCACCACCTCTTTTTGGAAATATTGTTACGAAAGCGGCATGCCGGGAAGATGGATAGCCTCCCCCGTCGTGCCTGTTGTGGATTTTGTGGCAGACGATACGCCACCGGTTTTTTGCGTTGTTGTGGTGGTTGTTGTAGTCGTCGTAGTTGTTTGCCCGTTGGACGCTTTTCCCGATGTTGTACCGCCCGACTGCTTGGCCGTTGTTGTAGTTCCCGTCTTGTTTGATGTCAACACCACCTCGTCCGACGTTTGACCGGGCGTGGTGGTATCATCCGCCACCGATTCGGTAGTAGTGGTGGTCGTGGTTGTCATCGGATCGGGCTTTGCATTCTCAGACGGTGCACAGGCGGTGATCGCCCAAAGAATCACCGACACGAGCGCACCGACACCCGCTAACAATCGTATGTTTTTGTTCACGTTCTTTGTTCCTCCTGCCGATATTTTGCAAGAAAACAAAAGAGGCCCCTGTCAACCGATATTCCAACTGTCTATCGTTTGGCAGGAGCGCCTCCTCATCTCATATCTGTCTTGTCGTTACAACGGCATACCGGGCAGCTCGATCTCTTCGTCGGGATCGGAAACCACCGGCTCACTTAACGAAGCAAAGCTCTCGGCAGTTGCCAAATACAGGAGTTCCAACTCCGGGGACTCATACGCATGTTTGTTTTTCATAGTAACTATCCCCTTTCCTTACGCCGCAGCGTATGCGATTGCCGCATCGCCGTAATTCATCAGCGCGGTGACCAATGCCTGCAGTTTCGCATTGTCAGAACCGCCGTTCAACACAGTATAGACATAGCTCTCCACGCTGTAAGTGAGCGTGTTGCTGACAGCGTTGCCTTGCGCGTCGTAAACCGTCACGTTCAGCAAACGGCGCATGCCTTTGGCATTCAAGCCATCAAACGATACGCGGTAAACGCCTGCCGATTGCTCTGCGAAAGCCGCCGCTTCAATGACGTCTAACTCTTTGCCGGTAGTATCGGTAATCTTCACGGTAAGGCCCGTGGTATCGGCCGCCGCAAACTCAAACCAGACCCGTACCGAATCATCCAGCACCAAGCCGGCATGCGACCAAGTCACGGCAGAACCGTTGCCCTCGTTAACCGTCTTGTTGGCAACGGTCGCCATCTCGGTGGTTCCCCACGCTGCCTGCGTGTCGGACAAGTACGACTTGATTAAACGGTTGGGGCGTTTGTTAACATAGGTTTGTGCCGCCGAACCGTAGTTGTACAAATCTACAACCAGACGGCGCTGTGCATCGCTGGTCGCGTTGGCAAGCAGCCATTCGCAGTACGTTTTCACACTGCTTTCCACCGTTTTGCCTTCGCACAACGAGCCGTTATACGTTGCAAACAAGGTGGCCGTGATGGTATCTGCCATGCTCTGCGGAGCAATGTTGTCATAGCTGAACACGTACACGCCGTTTTTTTCATCCAAAACACCGGCGATCTTGTTGCCGTTGATCATGGCATAAGGATCGGCGTATTTGCTGTCGAAGAGCGCTTTGTTCGCTTTGAAGTTCATGGTCAGGTTGTCGGACAAGGACAACGAAACCTCCGAGAATTTCAGATCGATACCAGCGGGGGTGGTGGGCTGTTCAGTAAGTGTACAAATATCAAATCCGGCAAATTCAAATGTATCACCATTAGCTGCCGTCAACGACTGTAATGTCGTGCCCGCATTGATTATACCGATCGTAATTTTGGTCAAAGATTCACGAGCTAATTTGTTTCCGGAATCCAAGGTCGTTAACGGTAAGGTGTAACAATACCACCCATCTGCATTCACGGTCGATTCATCGATGTCGTAACGACGGCTGGGAACAGAACCTCCAACAGAATCGGCAACCTTTAATTGCAGCATCATATCCGTGGCAGCATTGGTAGCGATCGTACCGTTCAAACGAACAAACAAACGGAGATATGCTTTATCCCAATAATCCGTCACATCAGCCGGTATGCTAAACACGTGATCGTATTCAATGTTGGAAGCATTAAAGGTGTCCGCATTGGTAATCGTTCCAAACAAACCTTTACAGGATTGTCCATCGATGGTGTACGTCGTATCCGTCAGGGTAAGAGAACTCTTCGAAGCACTGGGTACGGTAACAGTAGAAGCCTCATTCAACACCTTGACAGCTTCCTCTTTTTCGGGTGCCCAAGAGATATTTACGAAACGTAAATTCGAAATGGTAAAGGAAGAATCGTCAAGGCAACTGGAAGAATAATGGTTTTTACCAAATATCATGTGCACATACGTAATACCAGCAGTATATCCACCTTCAACCCAATCCGAGGCATCGCACAAATTGCTAAAATGCTTCATTTCGGAAAACGGCACACATACGTGTTGCGTACCTTCGACCAAATCGACCGTGAAGCCGATGTCGTAAGGACGACCTTCTTTACCGTCGGTTTCAGTGCCGTTAGCATTCTTTCCACGGAACTCCATGCGCATCTCGCTATCCACGAAGCCACTACCAACTGTTAAGTCAAACGATACATAAAGCGTGCTCAAATCGCCCATATCCAGTGATTTGGCACCGCCCTGTGTACTGATGGAATCCGCCAAACGAGAACTTTTATACATTGTGGCCACGTCTTTGATAGTGTACGTCAACCCCGTTGCATATCCGTTACTATCTGTACCTGCAAGCGCATGTGCTCCCCAGGTACCGATATTAGCGCCTGTTTTTCGGTTGAGAATATCCTCAACAACGACCGTCTCCGTTTTGACATACCCCGCACCGGGTGCGGTGATTTCCGCAGCAGAGACAGACAGGCCCGCTACCGAAAAGGCTGTCAGCAACATGGTCACTGCCAGCAGCAATGAAAGAACCTTGCGCGTTTTCATGAATACCATTCCCTCCACAATATTTTTTCAAAAGGGACTTCGCTACAAAAACAGTATAACAATTGCGTTTCACAAAGATTGGACAAAAATTTCTCTATGTCGGTCATTATTTTAGTTTTGCACAATTCCGTGTTGCAAACAGTTGGAATTATTGTAAAATATAGTCAAGAAATTTGTGGTTTAGGCCATGATTCTGCCGAAAAAAGCACATACTATCCTGCGAGGGTGAGGTGAGCCGTATGAAACCGTATTTTGAAAAAGGACGCGAAAACAAACAAGTCGTCGATATCAAGCTCCTGCGCAATGACCAGCTGGACGAGCCGCTGCACTTTCATTCTAATTTAGAATTGGTATATATATTGGACGGAATTGCGAACGCTACCGTGAATGGGCAGGAATATACGCTGCGAACCGGCGATATGTTGTTCACCATGGGGTACGAGATTCACGGGTATACCAATTGTCAAGGCGAAGCATATTGCCTGATCGTGCCTGAGGTCATGCTGAAAAGTTTCAAATCGCTTCTGGGCAGTAACGGGTTTGCCTCGCGCGTGCTCACAAAAGGTGATTATACGGCCGAGATCGAGGATATGATGCAGCGGCTGATGAGCGCTACGCACCAGCTGCGCATGAAAGGATACGTGTACGTAATCCTGGGACTTCTGATGGAGCATGCGGAGATTGTGGAAAACAGATCGACGATCCACGAGCGACACGTGATTCAACAAATGCTGGAATATATTGACCAGAATTATTTGAACGATATCAAGAGCGCAGATGTTGCCAAGGCGCTCGGATATAACAGCAGCTACCTATCCACGGTTTTCAATTCCTGCTTTAAAACCACCTTCAATGATTATCTGAACTCTGTGCGTATACGTCATGCGGTGTATCTGTTTTCACAGAATTATAAAGATATTTTGGAAGTGGCGTTTGCATCCGGGTTCAACAGTCTGCGCACATTCAACCGTGCTTTTCAAAAGGTGTATAACATGTCCCCCAGCGAGTATTTGCGCCAGCGGGACAATGCCTGATCGTCACGCAACAAAGCCCCTGCCGCAAACGCGGTAGGGGCTTTTGTTTGTTTTGGATTTATTTTTTGTTCAAATACTCACCGAGATAGGCTTTGGTATTCTCGACCATCTCGTCAAACAAGGCACGGGCCTCCTGCAACGACAAGGTCTGCACGTGCGGATCCGCCAAAAAGGCTTTGAACGCCAAATCCAGATCGCGCGTCAAGCCGGCTTCCACCACCAGCTCCTGTTCCGCAACGATGGGGGCAATCAAGCCGTAAAGCGTTTCGGGCAGGTTGCCGGCACACACCGGCTTCACACTATCTGCCGAGAACACGGCATTGGTTTCCACCACAGCGCCGAGCGGCAGGTTCGGGATCTGACCTTGGTTCGGGATGTTCACATTGGTCACCATATCGCCAAGGCCCAGAATGGCTTTCATTTGCAAAACGCCTTCTTCGCCGGACTGGTTCAACTGAAACTTTTCTTTACCCTCGATTAAATCGCGGCTTTTTTGCAAGCGCTCCTCCAAATCCTTGAGGCGCCATTGAATCGGAGTCAAGCCGAAGCCGTATTCCGCCACCTGATCCGGCGAGGCGGTATACCAGCTTTTCGGGCAGAACTCTGCCAAATGGCGGTCACCAGCTGCGGCGATCACGCCGTAGCGATCAAACAGATCGAATTTGACAAGCTCGTGCGTTTCGAATGCTCTATTCATCCAGTTACCGTCGTTATCGGCCGGTTTATCGGCAGAAGCGCGGCGCTTATCGGCATATTTGCGATACAGCGGCAACAGATCGATGTTGCCGTATTTCGCTTCGGTGATCCATGTGAAGTGATTAACACCGGTAACATTGGCTTTGATTTGGCTGCGTTTGACGCCCGGAATACCGCCGATTTCATCCAGCGATTTGCACAACAGTTTCAGCGTTTCAAACACTTCGTGGCAGCAACCGAACATTTTGATTTCGGGAAATACACGGTACAGCGTTCTGGTGCAGACGGTCATTGGGTTGGTATAGTTGATAACCCAGGCGTTCGGACAATAATCGCGAACGGCGTTGCCAATTTCCTCAAACATCGGAATCGTACGTAGGGCGCGAATAATGCCGCCGGGGCCAACGGTATCACCCACCGGTTGATAAATACCGTATTTTTCGGGCGTGTGCACGTCTGAGCCCATTTCCTTAAAGGTTCCGGGGAGAATGGAAACCACCACAAAATTTGCACCGGTTAACGCTTCTTTAAGGGTTTTTACCGCACTATATGACCATTGTGAGGCTTCCGGGAAATCCTCACGGATTTTGTTGCCGATGATTTCATTATCCTGCGCCGCTTTATAATCGATATCATACAGCGCAACCTGACCCTCGAAATTTTTGGCAAGGGCCAAATCCTTCATAAGAGTCCATGCCCAGCCGCGCGAGCCGCCGCCGATATACGCGATTTTGACGTCCTTCACACCGTTTTCATAAAACTGCATAATCAATCACTCCATCACACTCGTTGTATTGATAACACCTTATCACATTTTTTCATTGACTTCCTTAAGAATTTTATGATAAAATGCGAAAAAAGACGAATATTTTAAGATGTTGAGGTAGCCGATGGAACGAACGTTAAAAACAAAGGAACCGAATTTATTTCATTACAACCGCGCCCTTTCGGTTACCATGTCACACATGCACTACCATGATTCGTATGAAATGTATTATCTGCTCAGCGGAAAGCGGCGTTATTTCATCAATCATAAGATTTACGACTTGGTGCCGGGTGATATCATTCTCATCCCCAAAAACGTGATCCACAACGTTCTCAACTCCCCCGGAACGGAGGAGAACGAGTATCACGAGCGGTATTTAATCACCCCGCACGAAGAGCAAATCCCTGAAAATTTGCGCGGCTGTTTTCATCAGCATTTTTACCGCCTGCCACGGGACGTTTCGGCATATATCCGAAACGAGATCGAAGAAATTGAAAAAGACTTTACTCTTAACGACGAGTATACTCTGCAAGCATATAGAGCCCATTTGATTAAAATTTTAATTCTTCTTTCGAGGTTTGGAAACAGCGCCGGTTCACACAAACCGGAGCTGTCGCACATGAGCTATATCATGCAAGAAGCCGCCTCCTACATCGATCATCATTTTAACCGTAACCTGACGCTTTCCGAATTGGCGGAAAAGTATTCCTACACCAAAGAGTACTTCTCCGGTGAGTTCAAAAAATCCACCGGTCGCGGATTCTCGGAATACCTCAACCATGTTCGCATTGTGCACGCCTTGGAGTTGCTGGCGGATAAATCGCTGCACATTTCCGATATTTCCGCAAAATGCGGCTTTCATGACAGCAACTATTTCTCGTTCGTTTTCAAAAAAGTAATCGGCGTTTCACCGCTGCAATATCGCCGTAAACAGCATTAAATCGTAACGCTCTTGGGTGATATGTTACGCGATTACGGCATTAACGGAATACCAGCAAGAATGGTATGATAGAACTACTGCTTTACCAAAACAAAACACCACCCGTCGGGTGGTGTTTTGTTTTGGCAGGGGCAGAAGGACTCGAACCCTCGGCACGCGGTTTTGGAGGGGCTCTGGTGGTGTTTTACCTTGCATTTTTCGGCGTTGCTTTTCGTTATCAAAAACCGCCGAAAATCCAGTGTTTATGCGGGCTTGCGAACCTTTTACTTACAAATCTCCCACAAACGCCGCAACCATCAAAAATCCAAAATCGCGCACGTTTGTTAGAAAATCATTAGAAGAATCATGACATCAAGTTCACTGTTTATACAAGCAGAAACCGGCGGAAGAGAATATCTCATCCACCGGTTTCTGTGCGTTCGCGTCAAAAAGAATAATTAAACGCGTAATAACCCTTTCGAATTAGTATAGTGATACAGCATTAATTAACGACCTACTTTCATCCATTCCTTTGTTTAAGCAAACATTAGGTCTGCCATTTGTTTCTCTTAATTGCTTGCGCTTTCCAAATAGTTTATAACTCAGCGCACATTTGTTAAACTTACCTTGTTCGGTGTACCATGTTTTAGCCAAGCGTTAAAATTCCCGGGGTTCAAATTGAGATCCCGATAACTTCTATAGGTTGATACTTTGTGCTTATCCTATGGCTCTTTAATATACGATCGCATTAATTCTTTCGTATGATCATCAACATCAGCTCGATCTCTTGCAGCCTGATAACCACGCCAAACTTTTCGATAATTTTCGGATAATTCATTTTTGTCATTTCGCAACGCTTTTAGTGCAATGTGTAAAAGGAAAAGGCTATCATTTATCTCGAGTGTGATGTTAACTCAAATTGAAAGGCCAACGTTGCTGCACACAGGGCGGTTTTATTTGACAGGCATACATTGCAAAAAGCACTACAATCTTTTTAGGCTTTTATCACAATGATTGTGCAAAAACTCGAACCCTCCGCACGGGGTCCTGCAGGAGCTCCGGATGAGTGTTATCAAGTCTTTTTCAGCATTAAATTCTCTCATCAAAGTTCACTGAAATCTAGTCTTTGCGCAGGTACAAGCTTTGATTGCAAAAAAACTTCAAGAAAGCCAAAACTACCCAAAAACCAAGATCTATCACGTTCGTTAGAAATTATTAGAAGCAGCCTCACACCAAATTCACTGTTACGCATACGAAAATGGCGCAATTCTTTTGCCTTTTTCGTCCGATTTCCCAATAACAAACCAATTCACTTGTATATCCAGAAACCAATTTGTCCTTTCTTTCGTTATATCGCTAAACTACATTAGATAAATGCTTGTATCAAAAAGGAAATTATGATAAAATATAATTTGAGAAAAAAGACAAAATATGTGAAGAAATTTTTAAATGCACATAATTTCAATTTATAATCACGACATACGCAGAATTAATAGGGCATCATAAGAAACAGACTTTCGATTATGAATCATTCTAATCTCTCTTCCAAATCTATACAATTATATTGAAACTTTCACAAGAAAGGATGCAACACCTTGCCTAACGAAATTATTCACATTAATGAATATATCCAAGAAATAGCAAAAAAAATTCACATTCATAGAGCTAGTAACGCCACTCTTGTTTACCGAGGTGAAGCGAAAGCATTTAAAGCCGCTTGCATTCCTAATATATACAGAGAAAGTTATTTGAAGCAACATGAATATTTCGAAAAAAATATATTTGACGAAATGAGAGCTAATAAAATTGCCAAAGGAGACAGTTATCTGGAAAATGCTATTTCAGCTCAACACGATGGTTTCCCCAGCAGGCTTTTGGATGTAACGTATAATTCACTAGTCGCCCTTTACTTCGCATGCACACCCTACTATAGATATGCTGAGGACAAATACGATGACTATGATGGCAAAGTCTTTGTATTCTTTATCGAGAAATCTTTTTGCCCCACAGGAGATAACACTACAAAGAATTATGAAGAACTCATAACCAATAAACAATCTTTTGTGAACCAGGCTGTATTTTCAAAAAACCACAAACTGATAGATCATATCAAAATCAACAATCGGATTATCGCCCAGCAAGGTGCGTTTATTCTTTTCCAGGGCGATGAGGCTGAACCCATTCCGCCGTATATGTACGAAGAACTCACGATCCCTCATACAGCCAAACCAACATTACGCAAAGAATTGAAGGAACTATTCGGCGTTTATACTGGCTCAATCTATCCAGAAGCAGAAAACCTAATAGACGAAATCAAGAAAAAATCTCTAAATATTGAGAATTCAGAGTTTAATATAAACAGTGAGATGAAAATATTGCTTCAGAATTTACAATGTGAAATCAACCACTATGTTTCAAACATCTTTATTGAACCCAAAAAAGATGTTTCGTTTGAGCTGGTTAAGGCACTTGAAAAAATAGTAAAAAGTTACCAGCTGGGTATAATGGAGGTAATGAAAACAGAAAGTTTTTCTTTCGAATATATTAAACAATATAACGAACTTATCAGCGAAATGTTTGATGATATCGATTCGTTTTTTGGTGACAAAATCGAAACTTCCAAAGGATATTTCATGATTGAAGGTGTTTAAAATGACTAAACGCAAAAAAAACAGACTGGTAAAAATATTAAAAAACTATTTCGAGAGCAACGATATTGACTCCAACACCATAGATGTTGAACAAATGGCACTAGAGATAGGATACAGAAATAAATGCTATACAACCGAGGACGAAACATCTTACTACATTTTAGATGTATCGAACGAAGTGGAAAATATTGATGCTATTGTCAATGAAATATTCGATTTATCTCCCCCTCAAGGAGAAATAAAAATTTTGATGATCACAAATTCAATCAAAGACAAACTATACGTCAACTCTCCCGATTATAAAAAGTGCCTCATAGATAGACTTAAGGCAGAATCCAAGTCTTTAGGAAAAATAAGATATACCAAAGACATATCCGCCGAATTTATTTGTTCGCAACCCCAAAAATTTGAAATATGTATTGGCAACCGGGTAGACAAGTTAACGCAAGAATTACCTACCGAAAATGTGTTTGGCGATGTTTATATTGTTCCTCTGGTAGATATCGTAAAAATTTATGACAAAATCGGCGATTCTTTATTTGATTTAAATGTTCGATATAGTATCAATGACGTATTAAATGTCGAAAAAGAAATGAAGAAGACATTAACAGCATATCCTGAAAAATTTTGGTTTTTTAATAATGGAATAACAATTATCGTGGAAAAAAAGTATTATAACACCAACAAGGCGTTCACTATTACATTGGAAGACGGCGATCGCTTTTCTGTTATTAATGGTGCACAAACCATAACTACCGCTGCTAAATGTTTTATTGAAAACCCCTCGTTAGAAAACAGCAACGCAAAAGTTCTTTTAAGAATGATTGCAGTTGAAAACATTTCAACTTCCTTTCCAAAAGAAATCAGTGTAGCACTGAATCGGCAAAAGAGCATATGGCAAATGGATATAGCAACTACCTCTGTGTTTGTACAAACGCTAAATTCCAAAATGCAAGAATGCGATAATGGAAAAATCTGTTTCGAACTTAACAAACGAGGCGGTACACCCACATTTAAATATTACTATTATGTGGATGAGTTTGCGCAACTTGTTGAAGCTTACTTAAACCAAAAACCCGGCTCTGCACGTTCCAACAAAGCAAAACTAATTGTGGGTGAAAGTGACAACTCGTTCCACAAGTTTTCACGTGATGATATTTTTAGGAACATTGTCTCTGTGTCGGATATTAAAAAGTATTACACCCCCGTTAACTGCGCTTATGAGTTGCTTGAAGCATACAAATACTGCAAAGTAAATGACAACGAAAGTGAATTAAAATCAGCCATAACAAAATATGCTGGATATTATTTTCTGGCCGCAACTATTTATTGTATAAATGGGTGTACCACGCAGGACTTTTCAGATTTCCAATATCCCGAAAAAGAATATTTCCTCGATTTTGCTACACATTTCACAGAAAACTTTTGTGAATTTTTACAGTCTAAAGGATTCAACACAGTAGATTCCAATGATTTCAAAACAGAAAGCTTATACGAAGCATTCAAAACGAGCACCAATTTCAACGCATATGACCTATTTATCAAAAGTAAAATTTGATCACATTCACTCAAAAGGAACGAGGCGGCAAATGCCGCCTCGTTCCTTTTCAATAAAATTGCCTTTATCTAAAGAAGCACCACAATTGTCAACAGTGCGCCGGTATATGCGAAGGAATACTGCTCCAGTGACACTTCTTTATTCTTTTGAATCAGCACGCCGATCGCAGGCGTGCTCGTCATCCCCCCTGCAATGATAGAAATCGGCGAGTTTTTCATCGGAACGATCTTACAAACAAGCCACCCAACCAAGATTGGAACAATAGTAAGCACTATACCATAAAGTATCATGCGCAGCTCGATTCCCTCGTTCAAGCGAATCCCCGCCGGAACTCCCGCCCCGACAAAGAACAATACCAACCCAAGACTTCGAATCATTTCGACGCCGTGTTTCGGCATACACCTATCGGGAAAACTTGTTTGCACGAGCAAACCAACAATCATACCGGCACACAGGATTCCTCCTGTACTCCCCAACGACACATTCAATATAGGGACACGGAAATTGCCCAATAAATATCCTGCTATGACGGCAACACAGATCTGCAGCAACCACTCGGCACCTACACCCTTTCCCCTATTGTCATCAAAACTCATCGGAACAACGGATTGCTTGTCAGTACCCCTTGGGATGATCTGCACGAATAAAACAGTAAAAACAACTCCAAAAAGATAGGCACTCCCATACCCCAACACCGCCTGTTCCGGCAAAACACTATCTAGTTCGCACACAGACGATAAGCCCGGTGTGGTCGTCAACGCTCCGCAAAGAACACCCAGTAATTGCGAATAGTTGGCCTGAGAATCCAGCATCAAAATAATACGTGCAACTACAAATGCGCAAACGACCATCAACGCTCCGGTAAAAGCAGCGAATCCGGCATTTTTGCATTTTGAATCAAAAGAATACCCGGTACTGATACCGATAACCGAAACAAATAACGCGGTTCCAAGTGATGATAACAGCTTCATACTCGACTGCATCTCGGCAATCAAATCGGAATCACTTCCACAAATAACCATCAGATATCCGCCTGCAACCGCTGTTATCAGCACACCTGCTAAATCGAGTGATATGCAACGTACCCGTATTCTCCCCAAACAAAACCCGATTGCAATAATCAAAAAGGTAAGTGTGATTGGAGTAACAACACTTTCTAAATTCAACACAATGATTTCACTCCTTGTATTATACGGTGCTCTCAGTATAAAAGTTAACCCTGACAGAAACTGTCAGGGTTAAAATTTTTATATTAAATTCTTCGAGTATAATTTAGAGAAATCCATCCTGCGCCAGATTTGAGTTTTCCCCATTTGCCACCGCTCTTGTCGCTTTTTTCCTCAACAATGGTGTAAACGCCCCTGTCAGTGATAACCCCTACTTTTGCCGTATTCGTTCCTGCGCCTTTGCGAATATACAGACAATCGGTTGTAATTTTAACAAGATACGGGCACTCGGTTTTCACCTCTGGCACAGTCGCTGATGCTGCTTTGTCCATTGCCTGCTCAGCCGTCTGTTTGGGTGCATCTTCCAACAGCGCAAAGACTCTTGCTCTAAAATCCGACATACTTTCCTTATGCTTCTTCATCCAGTGCTCCGGATCGGCATGATTGCTCCCGTACCCCTGTCGATAAGCTTCACAGTGCCCCACGATATTCGATACGCTGATCCCAAATGTTTGACACAACTCAGCGCAGTACTCCGCAGCCACTTGAAATACCTGTTGATAATATGTACTGTCATCTAAGTTACTCTCGCAAATTTCAAATTGGATATACGCCGGATTGGAGTTATAGCTGCCCTTTTTGCCTTTTCCGACACCCCAACCACAGATATCAAGCGGCAAAATCTCCGCAACACGAACTTGTCCGTTTTTATCATACCCGATAAAGGCGTGAACACATTTTTTTACACCGCCCGGTCGCGCAACGTTCCAATGATTCCGGAAACGATTCACACCGACCTCGTCCGGAGCATCTACGTACCGCTTCAAATTCGGATTGTTAGCGCCCGTCGTGTGCACCACAATTCCTTTCGGTGTCATCGGCTGTGCCGAAATGTAACACAAGTTTTTCACCGCATGAGCTTTAATAATCTTCAGCATTGTTTACTCCTCCTTTTTCACTTGCACATATACCTGATTCGCATAAACGCTGGCCCCTGCGACAAGAACGCCCTGCGTCACAGCCGTAAACACCGCAGATGCGATTTCCTGCACACCGGAAATATCCGTACTCGCCATCACCCAAACCGATGACAGCAATACCGCCGCGCAACCCAGTACAATCGGGATCCATTTATCCGGTAATACGCTCTTTTTAAGCCCCAGTCCTGCAGCATAGAGGACCGGAACCAAAATCAACAGTTCTGTTTTGATATAATCTTGATAGTTCATAAGTACTCCTTTCTTAAACGATCACCATTCCAATGATCGTCGATATCAGTCCGCCGGCTAACGCGGCGATGATCGCAGTCACGATCTGTTGTAAACGCTGCTTCGGCACAGCATCTATTTCATCAATTTTGCGTTCATGCCTTGCCAGATGCTCGTTTGTGTGCTTCAATTCGTTAGCAAGCGTAACAAGCGTTTCATTCATGGAACGGATTTCCGCCTGCACCTGTTTCATAGCACCCATATCACGTTCCAGCGCCTGTATCCGCTGCTCGTGACGCTCAATAGCAATCTCGACGTCCATACACATCCTCCTTTCTTTGGCTGCACCCCCATGATAAACAATAACCCTGACAGATATTGTCAGGGTTAAAAAATTTTTAATTGAATTTTACATAAGAAAAGAGCGGTCGGCGTTTGCCGAGCTCTCTCGTTTGAGTTTAGTAGTTTTCCGAGGAGACAAGAGAACCGTCCCCTTGTGATGCAAACCGTCGATTTTGTCAACACAGTAGAACCGTCCCCTGTGTTCCCTCTTTTGTCAGCACAGAGAACCGTCCCCTGTGTTCCTCGTTGCATCAATCCCAGAAGAAAATGAAGACAATTACTGCAATAATTGTAGCAACTAATAGAAACCTATTCCATAATTTGGTGTGTTTATCAAAAAGCACCTCACATATACGGATAAATGCAACCAAAGAGCTTTCTGCTATTATGATAAAACATCCAATATCTCTGAGTATATCTTTTGTTTCCATTGATACGAAAAAACTAATAATGGTTAACAGAATTACAAAGAGCCATATCGCATAGGCACTAAAGTTGTAAACTATATAGCTTCTAGGAACTATTTCTTTGATATCACTGTGCGTTATTCTCTTTTTTATTTCTCTTCTTTTAGCCAAAGATTTGTGGCCATTTTTTCGCAAAAAAGCATCTATATGAGAATCAAGAAGTACTTTGATAAAAAAAGAAAATATAGTGTGAATAACACATACAATGATCATTTATGCTAGCAACCTTTCAAATTTCTTCCTCAACACTGTATTAGTAATCATTCCCGCCATAAATGCCATAAAAACTGGCTTAACAACTTTTTGCTTAAGAAGTTTTGTAAAACTCTTAATATAGTATTTAGTACCTTTAATAATCAAGTTTCTATTTCGGGACAACCACTTTTTCACATATTGATTAGAGGCTTTTTTAAAGAGTTTTCCGTTTCCATTTCCTCCTACAAGACCAGAAATCAAGCCTACAATAACACCAATAACCACCTCTTGAACAACTTGCGCTAGGGTTACTTTCGCCTTTTTCAAGCAAGAAATAACGTTAACAGCCACAGAATCAATTATGTTGAAAATAACCTGAATTGCTCTTTTGTAAACGCTAGCACCAAAAGCACCACTTGCAGCGCCTCCAACCACAGCCCACAATAACGACCACCAACTAAATGTATCAAAGCCCATAAGAATACCTAAAAAGTATGTGCCTAGACTCATAAACACTCCGACTACAGCACCAACTACATTATGAGCTATATAACCGATGGTATCGCTGTTAACAATCGGAGAATTATAGCAGTATGAGAATAAATTATGTGATAGCACTAGTTCGTTTATCATAGAAAATTGCGGCACATCCCCATTCAAAAACCGTCCTGTCTCCGGGTCATAATATCGGCTTTGGAGATAGTAGAAACCGCTGTCGACATCGTAATAATACCCACGATACCGGAACGGGTTAATGGTCGCAATACCACAAGCGGTGACATCCTGTGTTACGGTGCATTTACCCCACGCGTCATAGGCATACCGCGCTACCGTGTCACCGTTGTGATCGGTGATGGCGATAATATCCCCTTGCAGGTTTTTGAGGAAATAATACGCCGTGCCGTTGTACTCGATACCGCACACACTATCCTCATTGTCATACAGCGGGATGAGCGTGTTACCATCCCACGTCTCACGCAGAATTGTAGCACCGTCCAGCATATATTCGTGTCGAATACCGCCGACCGTTTTACTTGTGCGGATACCATTGGCATTGTAGGTATAAGTGTTTCCGTCAAAGGACTTGAGCTGTCTTCCTTTTTCCCATGTGAGCGTATGACCGAGATAAGAAAGCGGGTTACCTTGTGCATCGTAGGTGATGGTTTGACCGTTGTAGGCGGTGAGCAGGTCTTTCCAGTTTTCATCGCCATACGCGTACACTACACCGTTTTTGGATGTAATGTTGCCGTAGTTGTCATAGGTCATACGATTCACGACCGTACCGTTGACGGATTCGGTGAGAAGCTGACCCTGTGCATCGTACGTATAGGTGGTGGTGTTGGTTACCGTGATTCCCTCCGTACGGTACGTTTCGGTGACCGAGGTGATGCGCTCCTCGGCATCGTAGGCATACGAGAACGTAACGCCGTCCGACAACACGATCTGACTGACAAGCTGTGTGGTCGCAGAGGATTTCAGTTTGTCGTTTTCGCGGTGCTCATCCGTGATTTCACCGGCATGGTAGTGGAATTGACGGGATACAAAGCCGGAACCAAGCTGCAGCTCATCAAAGACCTTTCTGCCGAAGCTGTCGGTCTTGGAGTGGCTCAATACGTTGCGGTTACCCGCTGTGAATTTGACAATGGCTTCGCTATTATCGGGATGCTCATAATAGAGCGTGCGCTGCGCGCCATCCGCCGCGACAATGCGCTTTTTGGCGACATTGCCGTCCTGATCGTACGTATACCGCACCGTGTTGACAAGGGTTCGGCCGGTGACCATACCGGTTGCTTCATCCACCGTAATGGCAAGTTCGGCTGCACGCACCAAGCGACCCTCTTCATAGGTATAAGTATACTCGATTTTCGCACACATGTCAATGGAACGCACGATATTGCCGTCCGCGTCATACGCATACTTGTAATACGCCGTGAGGGAGTTTGCCTGATCGAACCATTTTTCGGCGATCAGCTGACCGGTACCGTTGTAGGTGGCGGTCATGGTATGACCGTTGGCATAGGACATGGATTTCAGACGGCTGCTACCGGTTTTGTAGGTATAGGATACCAGTTTTTCGGTTTTGCCGTTGATACCGATCGATTTCAGATTGCGGAACGCATCATACGCGAGTACGTATTTCATGCCGTCGCCGCGCACGATCTCGGACAGGTTGTCAAATGCCTCATAGGCATATTCCACGTTCGCGACCTCATTGTACACGATTTCATCGTTTTCATTCCTTAAGATGTTGCCATTTCCGTCTTTGGCTTTTTCAAAGCTCGTCACCTTGGTGGTGCGACCGGCAGAGTCATACACATACCCAGTCTTATCTTCGCAGCGGTCGATAACCGCTTCATTGCGCGAGGTTGCAGTATCAACAGTATATACCGTCACCTCACCGCGCGCATCGGTTTCGGTGACCAGATCGTTACCGTTTTCGGAATAATTGAACGAGCGGTAGATGGTGCCGAACTCGCCGTCTGTAAAGGTGGTTTCGGTCAGCGTGTTACCAAACGCGTCGAGCAATTCCGCAAATTCTGCCGCCGAGTCGGTGGACTCAATTTCTTGGTCTTCGGCGTTCTCACTACCTGCCGCATCGGCATCACCGGCAAAATCCTCAGCTGTGAGCGAACGTTCCAGGGTATCACGCGTAAGCTGAACATTGTCAAAGTATGCCGCACCAACATTGTGGCTGTAATCGCAAAAAACCGTTACATATTCCACTTCACGGAATTCCTGTTTGGCGAACTGTACCGAAGCATATTGCCATCCCTCTACCGAGGGATCAAATCTCGCAAAATCGGTTTCTTCCAACTCATCCACACCGACATATTTGATCGACGCACGCAAGCAGAACTTCGGTTCCTCCATGTCATTTCGTTCACGAATCGGTAATGCGGAGATGGATTTTGCCCAGCCGGACAGCGTAAAGGTCTCGCGCGTACCAGCGGCGGTTTTCACCGAGACCTGCTGACTACTGACGCTCGTGCCCAGATTGCCGGACAAACACAACGAATGCTCCATATCAAAAGAAACATCCGAAATGGTACCACTCGACCAACTTAGGCGAGTAGAGCCGGGTTCAAAATTACCACTTTCCAGCAAATTGTACGGGCTTGCATACGCGTTATTTTCCAGCTGTGGCGCGTTGACACGCACCTCGCCCGCACCATCCATCAGGATCGCCACGGTAATATTTTGTGCCGTCGTCAATTCACAGGTGGTGCTGATGCGGATATATTCGTCATCGTACGCCTCCAAATGTTCACTTTCACTCAAAATCGTGCCCGTTGTATCCAGACCGGATAAGATGCGAAGATATACACCTTGATTTGCCACATTGTCATTCTGTTCAAATGATGTCAACAGCCGCACATAGGCAGAGAAGGTATACACACCCGCCGGTAAGGTAAGCGACGGCTGATAGATGCCGGTACCGAGGGGCGTTGACGCATATGTTTTCATTCGCAGGTAATTCGAACCGTAGGGGGTGTTGTATTCCGATGTTTCCACCTTGGCGACCAAGTCCTCGCAAGAGGGATCGGTAAACGTCCAATCGTCCCAGCTTTCAAACGCATGACCATTCAACAAGTTTACGGAACGGGTCACCAGATCGGCGCCGCCTTCCTCTTCATACATGTGAAAACCGTTCTCCTCACCTTCCACAGGCACGATACCGGTATCGGCGGAATACAGATATTTGCCCTTCACCTCACCGTTATCATCAAACGCAAATACGGTTTTAAAGGTCGTTGCCGCGTTCCCATCCTCTGCCGGTTCAGTAGTCATCACGGTTGTAACGCCGGAACCGGCAGTGTAAGAATAATCATTGCGCACACCGGTTACATAGGCACCGTTTACCGCGCCATATTCCTGCATGGTTTCCAGCATATAGTCATTGAAGGAATACTCTACCTTCTGTACACCGACACCGTTTGCATCCAGGTTCTCTACGCTTTCCAAACGAACACCACCGTGTGTGACAACCGTTTTGCGGTCGTCGGGATACACAAAAGCGGTAAGATACCCGAGTTCATTATACTCATACCGCATTTTAGTGTTATCGGGTGCCGTAATCGTGGTCAGATAACCATCGGCATCATATTCAAAAATAAACACTCGTCCGGCACCGTCCACAACACTGCCGATTCGATCATTTTCATTGTATACAATTTGCTGGCAGTTCTTGCCGACAGCAATCTTGATCAAGCGGCCTTTTTCGTCAAAGGTACGGACCTCATCCCCCATCGTCAGTTCGCGTCGTTCGGGGTTGTACACCGTTTTCTCATCGTCCACACACTTGAACAAATTGCAGGACACGTCTTGTTCTTGATCCGTTAAGACGGTATTGCTTTTGGCAAAGTACATTTCCACACCGTTTTCATCCGTGAAAATGTATCCATCTGTCGAACCGACCTTTTCGTGTACAAATGATGCAGCGATCATGCTCTGCATCAAATTGAGTTTCCACGTTGGTCCAAGTTTCATGGCACTAAAATCCGCGATATGTTTGAGATCGTATTGGTTGGCGGTATACTGAACATCAATCAAAGCACTGTTGTATTGGTGACGAATGTTGATCGGCATACGATTACCGCCCCATGCAAAGTCCTCAACATCAAACCTCACATTGCCGTACTGAAGATCCACGCTCCCTTGGCCAAACCGTCCCAAATCATATGTATGAGAGCGATACTCGCTGTTCACGGCATAATTAGTTTCGTAGGTGACACGTAAAACGGGATGATCGTACCACGGATCAACACCTTCCAAATGGATATACCGTTCCGTGCCAAAACTCTCGTCCATCATTTTCAGGACAAAACCCATTTCAAATCCGGTTCGGCTTCTTGTTAGATCCAAACTGTTAGTAATATCAAAGCTGTATTCCACACTTGCACTGTTGGGGATGCGATCACAATCAATTGGTTCCGGATCATATGCCATATCGCCGTACAAGCCATTTGTTAAGAAGTGTAGAGCCAAGTCCGAAAAAACGGCATTGACATTGCAACACTGTTTCAGTACCAGTTCGGCTTTCTTCACGCGCGCCAGAATCGGAATGGCCGGAATGAAAGCTGACATATACATACGGTTCACGCTGCACTCGTCGTGCCCATCGTATGTGATACCTACCGTATGGTACCAATTCTCTGTCAACTCACCGTTTTTCCAACTATAGGATCGCATTTCGGAAGAACCGGATACCTGTACCATCGGGTCAACCGTAATCGGGAAGGCACGACCGGCTTTGTTGATCCAGTTTGCATCAGCAATCACTACCAAGGTCACATCGCCATCCTGTTTTGTAACCAGCTCATACGTCACGTCTGTGGACAGATAGCCATCGGCGTCGCGCATAAAGGGTGCAGGAATAACGAATACCGGCTTGCCGGTTTCAGGAGCCAAGAAGCACACCTGCTTACCCTCTGCTTTCAGCTCAGGAATCAGGTCACCGCACGACAGTTCAAACTCGTAACGGTATTCAGCAGCCTTGTGCTTGATCACAATGTCTTCCTTGACACCTTTTTCACTAACTGAATATACCAGATCTGTACCCTTGCAAATGTCGCTATACGTCAACGTATCACACAGTTTCTCCTTGTCCGCGTCTTTGAGTCGGTTACGGCGGTGTTTGGGTACAACGCCACCTTGTACATGTTGTTTGTCGCCTTTCATGCACACCGTCAAACGATGTTCGCCTTCTTCTACGCTGAACAGTTCATCGGTGTTTTCGTCGCAACTGAAACGTGCCGTGTAACGGCCCTTTCGGGTGCGATAGTGTTTGTCGCCTGCATCCTCCGTCAAGGTGTTTTCAACGTCCACAAACTCCTGTGTTTGCGAATCGCGCACATGGATCGGTTCGGGATAGATCCACATTTGTTCTGTACCGTCATCCATGCGGTATACACGGTAGTTTGCGCCGCGCAACTCGCGCTTTTCCGCTACGATCTGCGCCGGCTTTTTCTTGTTTTTTCCCTTTCCTTTTTGGTGCTTTTCACGTTCCGTTTGCTCTGTCTGCTTCTCAGGAAAAGTGGTTTGCGGAGGATTCGCTAAATACAGTGATTCCTCCAAGAGAATCAAATTTTCATCCATTTGATCTTCTCCTTTCATATAGTAATTTTGAATGTTGTCGCAGTTGCTCACCACAAGTATTTCAAAGCAGTGCGATCCCGCACGCACATGTTGTCAATACCGAAATCACTGAAAGGATGATCGTCCCCTCCCCACAATTGGACACCTGTCGGCGAAAACGATTCGTGCGTACCATAAACGATCTGTAGATGTTTGTGTTTAACCGATTGGCGGACGCACTCCTCTACATACACATGCTGATTGGATGCAGTGTTTACCCAAAAGCCCGGCACATATCCTTTCCTGTGTACCACACGCACATAATCGGCGATCCATGTGGAATTCAAATATCGTCGGTTGGTGATTTCCGCAAATAATGCAATTCCTCGCTTCCGCGGCACGCCCAAGGCGCGCGCCGCTTTTACCGCACAAAGTGCATCTTTCCTGCCATCACCCCACTCAATGCCCTGCACGATCAGCGCAATGCGACAATCCCGTTTCCTCAAGAATGCCACTTCCCGCCGTGTGGCGGCAGTATCTCCTGTCAAATCACGCACCCAAAACGCAGGTATAAATCGTTGGCGCCCCATCCAGTCATATAGTGTGTAGTCATCCCGTATTGTTTTGATGGATGACACGTGTGAACTTACACCGTAAATCATAAATCATCTTCCTTTCTGTCAAGTGCTTTACAACTGCAAGTGTAGTATAAAAGATAAACCGGACAGTTCTTGTCCGAGTTATAAAAAAAGAAACCGGTCGGATTTCTCCGACCGGTCCTTGGGAATTGTTTGATTTCTTTTGTTTTCTGTAAAGGGACAAGTTTGATTTTTGAACACAACATACCAAAACGCTTGTATCACCTGGCTTGAAATACGGTCACAAAGGTCAAAGAGGGGTCGGCAAACGCCGACCGCTCCCTTGGTGTCAATTATCTATCAACACACAGAACCGTGCCCTGCGTTCCCGCAGAACCGTCCCCTGTGTTCCTGTGTTCTGTCCCCTGTGTTCTTGTGGTCTAACATTCCCTAACTAATCGTCCCGGAAAAAAGTCGAAATTAATCTTTGTAACAAACGGTTTGTATGCACCATTATACTCCTGTTGTGTTGAAGTATGTACCACGCTAGGAGACAAGAGAACCATCCCATCCCATCCCATCCCATCCCATCCTCGTCCCCCAAAATTATTTTTGTCAGCAATTGCTGCCACCATTGATTGACGAAAATAAGCAATTTTCTATTTTTTGTATAGAAAAACCGTCTGCATTTTAAAAATGCAGACGGAATAGGTTTTTGAAACTTAATTTTCCTTTATTGCTTTTATTACATAACAAATAAAAGCAGTTATTACTGTTCCAATCAGTGAAAATATTACTGGATATACCGACCATATAAAAGTACCTGCCCACGCAATTGCAAGTGCATTTACATCCAATATCAACCAATAAAGAAAAGAGGATACACATAAAACAAACTGCGGAATCCATATCCTTTTTGTCTTAATATATGATAAACAACCATATATCAAAGAATATAAAGGCAAACCAAAAATTAGATACAAATCTCTCAAATCAAACCGTATCATAGAATCATCACTACCGCTTTTATATAGATTCGCATAACGAGTTGATAAAGAAATCCCCATAACCATAAATACACTCAATAAAATACAAAGCCAATATTTCCTCAAAAAATTCAAAAACCTATTTTTCATACTAATCCTCCAGATATTCAATTACTTTATTGCAAATCGGTATGCGATGCGGAGCTTTATTGTGCAGGATTTCGTCACCGAAACCGTACAACAGTTCCCAAACAAATCCACCATCCAAACTATTGCCTCCGTTTGTATCAACATCAATAAAGATTTTTTTCATTTGAATACGAGGCTCAGGTGTATTTACATTATTATTATCACCAACCCAACCAATTTGGCTTAAAAATCCGACCATGTTATCGCCAATGCTTTTTGGATTGGGTTTATAGACAATTTGCGAGTCTTTTCCAGTCAACTTATAAACATTTTTGCTCACTAAATAGTCTGTAATTTGCTGGTTTGTTGTGAAATTTGTCGGCATCTCAAATGTATGGTCGTTGAGATTTACATAAGCAGCATCATAATCAATACCGGCAATTGCATAATATTTTGTATTGCGAGATTTAGAATATTGTAATTGTTCAGTTAATGCATAATCTTCGTCACTACAAATGCAAACATCAAACCATCGATTTTCAGCCAGAGAAGTAGAATTACTGCCACCAAACATAGCGCTATCAAAATCTAAATCGTGGTCGCAAAGTTTATGTTGCGCACCTACCGTATTAGACAAATCGGCATATCCACTTCCCCAATGAGGCGTACAAATAGTAATCAATTTATCAACATGTTTATCATAACCAATCTTCTCATCACAAGAGTTAGTATAATACATATTTTCAATAAAATATCTTGCAACTAGACCGCCCATGCTATGACCTACAATATTAATCTTATAATTGTTATTGTTATAATCGTTTCTTGATGCATAAAAACAAGCTTTCATTTCATTGTTGCCGGATGTTCTAACATACGAAATCAAATTGTTTATATATGCCTCAAACTTTTGAGCGGAATATTTTACTGCATCCTCGTTTGGATAATTAAATGCAAATAAATTGATATTTTTCTTATATCCTGAATCTAACAATTTATTACCCAAATTACAAGGGTAATCGGTATCACTATCGCCATTATTTGGATCAAATGAACCTAATGTTTGAGAATTGACGTTGGTGTAATTTTTACTGTTCAGCGACAAGGCATTAATATCTGAATTATAATGATTGTTTTGGCCACTCGGTATATTGTTATTTATACCCCATACACTCTTTGAGTTACTTGTCCTACCATGAATTAGGAACACAGGTGTTTTACCCTTAACCCAAATTTCACATGCGGAAGAATAACTTCCATCACTAGTGGTTACTGTAACAACCGCTATTCCCGCCCTTTTCGCAGTTATTCTGCCGGTTGAAGCATCAACTTCTGCTATGTCAGGATCAAAACTGCACCACGTAACCGATTGATTCGTGGCATCCGCCGGATATATATCATAACTTAAATATGCAGTTTCGTCAACACTCATGGTATAGGTATCACAA
>JAZQIV010000098.1:0-19825 GCA_045541305.1 Acutalibacteraceae bacterium
ATCCCTCGTATTTGATTTCCACCTCAACCTGCTCGCGCACCAACGGGTCCAGCTCCGGACGCGCGGTATCAACGGCGGTCAGCACCTCGTAATTCACCTGCGGACGGCGCAGCAAGTCCGCCAACCGCACGCCGCTGACAACCGGTGTGGTGCCAACCGATACAAGCAAATCGTTGAGTGCAACCGTGGGCGACAAAATCGTATTCTGCAGGCGCGCCAGCTCGGCGGCTTTTTGCTCCTGCCGACGGCAGAAATTCGCCCAACGGGTATCATCCACCAAACCAACCCGCCTGCCAAACGGCGTGAGCCGTTCGTCGGCGTTATCCTGCCGCAAAACCAAGCGATATTCCGAACGCGAGGTCATCATGCGATACGGGTCCATGCAGCCTTTGGTGACCAGATCGTCAATGAGCGTGCCGATATAACTGGTGGCACGGTCCAAAACAAGCGGTTCTTCGCCTTTGAGCTTGAGTGCAGCGTTGATACCCGCCACCAAGCCTTGTGCAGCGGCTTCCTCATATCCCGAGCTGCCGTTGAACTGCCCCGCACCGTACAAACCTTCAAACTCTTTGCATTCCAGCGTGGCAGCCAACTGCACCGGATCGCAGCAATCGTATTCAATGGCATACGCCGGGCGCATAACTTCCACATTTTCCAAGCCCGGAATGGTGCGCAAAAACTGCAACTGCACGTCCACGGGGAGCGAGGACGACAACCCTTGCAGATACATTTCATCGGTATTCAGGCCACACGGTTCAATAAACACCTGATGCCGTTCCTTATCGGCAAACCGCACGACCTTATCTTCAAAGCTGGGACAATAGCGCGGCCCGACGCCGCTGATCTTGCCACCGTACAACGGCGAACGGTGCAGATTTTCCAAAATCACACGCTTGGTTTCTGCCGTAGTCCACGTAATATGGCACGCCACCTGATTTTGCAAAACGCCCTGCGTTTCGAACGAAAACGGCACTACCGGTTCATCGCCGAGCTGCTCTTCGGTTTTGGAAAAATCAATGCTGGAACGCAAAACGCGGGCAGGCGTGCCGGTTTTGAAGCGGCGCAGGGAAAGCCCCATCTCCACAAGCGACTGCGTGAGCGCGCTTGCGGGGAACAAGCCGTCCGGCCCGCCGTCGTACGTGACGTCTCCAATGAAAATTGCACCGCGCAGATACGTGCCGGTGGCTAAAACGACGGCTTTTGCCGTGTACTGCTCCTCCAACCGCGTGGTGAGCAACCACTCCCCTGCCTCGTCCTTTTGGAGCGATACGATCTCGGCCTGTTTGAGCGCCAGGTTCGGTGTGCGCTCCAGCACCTGCTTCATGTACGCACCGTACACGCGACGATCGATTTGTGCGCGCAGCGAGTGAACGGCAGGCCCTTTTCCGCGATTGAGCATGCGGGATTGCAAAAAAGTGGCATCCGCCGCTTTTCCCATTTCACCGCCGAGCGCATCGATCTCACGCACCAAATGCCCCTTGGCGGTGCCGCCGATTGAAGGATTGCACGGCATGTTCCCCACCGCATCCAGATTGATGGTAAAGATCGCCGTGCGGCATCCGAGCCGCGCCGCCGCAAGTGCCGCTTCGATCCCGGCGTGACCGGCACCGATCACAGCAATATCAAATTTTCCTGCCGAAAATTTCATGAGTTTTCTCCTGCGCACAAATTTCTCCGTTCATTATACCGCCTTTTGCGCCGCGGTTCAACCCTTTTTATTCCCCAAACTTTCCACAACGTTTTTCTGTGGAAAAGTGGAAAGTTTTGTGGAAAACTTTTTTTGGTCTTGCGAACCGTGACACCCTCTGCCGACGGCTGTCGAACCGCCCACAGTTTCCACCGATCCTTCCACAATTCGCCGTTTTTGTATTGAAATACTGCCAATTTTATGATAGCATACATAAAAGAAACGAAAGGAGGGGTTTTATGCCGTCGTTGACCGATTTAAGTACCGTACGGGAGATCTTATCGCGGCACGGGTTCTCGTTTTCCAAGGCGTTGGGTCAGAACTTTCTGATAAACCCCTCGGTTTGTCCGCGCATGGCGGCGGCTTGTCACCCTGAACTTGAGGGGGAATTTGCCGTTTTGGAAATCGGGCCCGGGATCGGCGTGCTCACCAAAGAGCTGGCACAGGTTGCCACCCGTGTGATCGCGGTGGAGCTGGACACCCGTTTGTTACCGATCTTAGAGGAAACGCTGGCAGAATACGATAACGTTACCGTGATTAACGGCGACGCCATGAAGCTGGATCTCGCCACTGTTTTGGAAGAGCATGCCGCCGGCTTGCCGATTGTGGTGTGCGCAAACCTGCCGTATTATATCACCTCTCCGCTGCTCATGCGATTGCTGGAAAGCCGTTTGCCGATTCAAGCGGTCACAGTCTTGGTGCAAAAGGAAGCGGCGGTGCGTCTTTGCGCCAAGCCCGCCACGCGGGATTGCGGTGCCGTCACCTTTGCGGTGCGGTATTTTGCCGAACCGGAGATTTTGTTTTCGGTTTCCAAGGGCAGCTTCATCCCTGCCCCGAAGGTGGACAGCAGCGTGATTCGCCTGCGTTTGCGCGAAAATCCCCCCTGCCCCATTGCCGACGAAACGTTGTTTTTCCGTTTGGTGCACGCCGCGTTTGGGCAACGGCGGAAAACGCTCTTAAATTCGCTCACGACCGCCGGGTATGAAAAAGCGCAACTGGCGCAAGCCTTACAAGCTGTGGGGTTATCCCCCACCGCCCGTGCCGAGGAGCTTACCATTGAACAATTTGCCGCCTTGGCAGATGCATTAACGTAACAAAATGAGGCGCCCCTGCAGGGGCGCTTCTTTATTTTGCGGTTTTTTCGGTTTTAGGCAAACGGCCGTACAAGGCGGTGTTTTCCCGCACGATGCCGGCAAGCCAATCGTTGATGCAGCCATCGCTGATGCGCCACTTCCAGTTGCCGCCTAAGGTGGACGGTGTGTTGATGCGCGCTTCGCTGCCCAGCCCGATGATATCCTGCATCATCAAAATAGCAGTATCCGAAACCGACATCAGCGCCGCCCGCATCATGGACCAGTTAAAGCCCTCTTTCTCATCCACGTGCAGATACCGCCGCGCTATCGCAACGTCATCCGGTTCGGCGGTTTTTGTCCAACCCAGGATGGTATCGTTATCGTGCGTGCCGGTGTACACCACACAATTGCGATCGTAATGGTGCGGCAAATAATCGCTGTCCTCGCGGCTGTCAAACGCAAATTGCAGCACCTTCATACCGGGGAATCCCGAGACTTCCAGCAGTTCACGCACCGCGGGGGTTAAATAACCCAAATCTTCCGCAATGATCGGCAAATTCTCGCCGAGTGCCGCGGTTAATGCATCAAACAAATCCTTACCGGGACCTTTTACCCAATGTCCGTTTTTGGCGGTCAGTTCCCCAAACGGGACGGCAAAGTACGATTCAAAACCGCGGAAATGATCGATGCGCACCACGTCATACAGCGTCAGCGCATACCGCAAGCGACGTTTCCACCACGCATAGCCGTCCTGTTGCATGTACGCCCAATCGTAAAGCGGATTTCCCCACAGCTGACCGTCCTCACAAAACGCATCCGGCGGCACGCCCGCAACCAGCTCGGGGCGCAGCCGCTTATCCAGCAAAAACTGTGCGGGGTCTGCCCACACGTCGGCGCTGTCGTATGCCACGTAGATCGGAATATCCCCGATGATCTGAATCCCCGCGGTGTTGGCATAGCGTTTGAGTGCAGTCCATTGTGTGGTGAATTTATATTGTACAAAGCGATAAAACGATAGTTCCTCCGCATAGGTTTTTCGCGCGGCGGTGAGTGCCGCCTCTTCGCGCAAGCGCAGCACGGATTCCCAATCCGACCAATCCTCGTCCCCGTGGGCTTTTTTGAGAGCGCGAAACAGCACGTAATCGTCCAACCACCAGGCGTTTTCCGCGCAGAATGCGTGATACTCGCGGTCCGGAACAAAGCGTGCGTAAGCTTTCTTCAAAAGCGGCAGCCGATGCTCATACAACGCCCCGTAATCAATGGCGTTGGGATCATCCCCAAAATCGGCAGCGGCAATCTCCTCGCTTGTGAGCAAACCCTCCTGCAAAAGTAGATCCAAATCGATAAAATACGGATTCCCCGCAAACGACGAAAACGACTGATATGGCGAATCACCGTAGCTCGTCGGGCCGAGCGGCAGTACCTGCCAGTATTGTTGACCGGCTTTTTTGAGAAAGTCAACAAACCGATACGCCTCTTTGCCGAACGTGCCGATCCCGTGCGGGGACGGCAACGAAAAAATCGGCATTAAAATTCCGCTTGCTCTCATTGGTTTACAGCCACCTTATCCTTTGACGGCGCCGGAAAGCACCCCTTTTATGATATGCTTTTGGCAGATCACGTAAATCAGCACGATGGGTATCAGACACATCATAATCATCGCCATGGTTGCGCCGTAATCCACTCGCCCGAAGCTGCCCTGCAAAAACTGAATGTGAATCGGGATGGTCATATACCGCGTGCGATCCAGCACGAGATACGGCAACAAATAATCGTTCCACACCCACATGATCTCCAAAATCGCCACCGAAATATAGGTGGATTTCATGATGGGCATATCCACCAGAAAAAACGTCTGCAGCGCGTTACAGCCATCGATGTTTGCCGCTTGTTCCACTTCCCGCGGAATGCTTTTTACAAAACCGGCAAACAAAAACACCGCCAGGCCTGCACCAAAGCCGAGATAAATGATCGGAATGGTCCACGGGGTGTTCAGCTTTAACGCGTCCGCCGTTTTGGACAGAGTGAACATCACCATCTGAAACGGTACGACCATGGAGAAAATACAAAGGTAGTATACCATTTTACAAAAGGGGCTGTCAACACGATCGATATACCACGCCGCCATCGACGTGCACAATAAAATCAGCGCCACCGAAAACACCGTGATGACCAGGCTGTAAAACGCCGACATAAAAAACGAATAGTTGCCGTTGTTCACACCCGTGATATAGTTTTGAAACCGCACAAAAGTTTCCTCCGTGGGCAGCTCAAACGGTGTCAGCGCAATCGCCGAGCTGTCCTTGAACGAGTTGATGAGCACGATCACAATCGGCAGCACCCATGCAACGGAAAGCAACGTGAAAATGCCCGTTAAAACAGCGTTCACCGTCCGTGTGGAACGGCTCAACCGCGAAGAATCCGACATTTATTCCTGCACCTCCCGACTGCGTGTAAAATACAATTGCGCCAGTGCGATAATAACCACCGTCACAAAGAAAATAACGGCTTTTGCCTGCCCCACACCCATGTTACTGACGCTGTTGTAAAAGGATTGATAAATGTTGAGCGCCAGCATTTCGGTTTGCCGAAACGGCGCACCACCCGTCAGCGCTAAGTTTTGGTCGAACAGCTTAAACGAGTTGGTAAGCGTTAAAAACGTGCAGATCGTCACCGACGGCATGATGCACGGCAGCGTGATGTGTCGCAGGATCTGAAACGCGCCCGCACCGTCGATTTTGGCGGCTTCCAGGTATTCGGTGGGCACGTTTTGCAGCCCCGCAATATAAATAATCATCATATATCCGATCTGTTGCCAGCATAACAAAATCACAAGTCCCCAAAATCCGTATGTGGCGTTCAGCGCCAACGTGGAGCCCAAATACCGCACGATCACGCCGTCCAGAATCATTTTCCAAATATAACCCAGCACGATACCGCCGATCAGGTTCGGCATAAAAAACACCGTGCGGAACACAGTGGAACCGCGAATCCCCTTTGTGAGCGCAAAAGCAATAAAGAACGCCACCAGGTTGATGATCACAACCGATATCACCGTGAAGGCGACCGTGAAAAAAAACGATCGCAGAAACGTTTCGTCCGCAAACGCTTTGGCGTAGTTATCCAAACCGACAAACGTAGTGAATTTTAACGTTTTGAACCGAAAAAACGACAGGTATATCCCCTGCAAAAACGGCCAGACGAACCCGATACTGAATGCCGCAACCGTCGGCAGCAAAAAAATCGGCGCAAATAAGCGCATCGAGCGCCGTTGACTGGGGGTGATGGCCGATTCCCGTGCTCGTCGCTTTTTATTTGACATAAGGCTGACCCCTCTTTTGAAAAATGACTGGGCGGGCGAATCGCCCTCCCTTTTTACTGTTCAGGGTTTACTGTTTGGAAGCTGCGTACTGCTTTGCCCAACCATCCACAATTGCCTTGCGTACGCCTTCCCATTCACCGGTGCCGGCGGAATACGCCGCAAGCGCTGAAACCACCTCCGCACGCCATGCGTCGGTGTTGGGAGTATAGGGGAACATCCATTGCACGCTGGTGGTTTTGCCGTCTTTCAGCATGTCGTCCAAAATCGCATACAAGCCGTTATCCGGTTTTTTGGACGATTTAAACGGCGAGGTAAAGCCCATCTGTCCGCCCGAAAGAGCGGTGGTGGCCGTTTCGCTGGTTGCCAGCCAATACATGAAATCCAGGGTGGCCTTGCGATCGAGCTCCGAAACCTGCGAGTTTACCACCCAATAGTTTTCCGTGCCTGCGCACAGGCCTTGCTTTTCATCGTTTACGTTGAAATAAATCGGCAAAAATCCGATATTTTCTTTGCCAATTGCGGTCGCGTTGGCATATTCCCACGTGCCGTTTTGATAAAAGACCGCTTTCCCCTCTTTGAATTCCGCCACGGCGTCGTCGCCCGTTTTGGAGGTCAAGGTTTTGGGGTCGGTCGCCGAATTTTGGATATATAGATCCCACACCGCTTTGAATTGATCCAAATACGTGCCCTTGATGGTGGCGGGCTGTGTGGTAACGTTTCCTTCGGTGAACTCATAGTACAGCGGCAGGTTGGTTAAATGACCCGAAAAACGCCAGCTGGACGAGCCGTCCAGGCCGGAGGACGTAAACGCATCGAAGCCCAACTGCTTGGAGCGTTTGTGAATATCCTCAGCTATTCTCTTGAGCGATTCAAAATCCTTGATATCGCTGATATCATACCCTGCGTCCTTGAGCAGCTTTTTGTTGGTAATCAAGCCGTATGCCTCGTACACATAAGCAATACCGTATACCTTGCCGTTATCCTTGAGCGCAAAATCGTCGGAAATCAGCTCCTTGTACACTTTGGAATTAGACAGATCCAGCGCATAATCCTTCCAAGCGGATAATCCCACCGGGCCGTTTACCTGGAACATGGTCGGCGGATTTTCCTTGTCGATCTCCACACCAAGCGTTCGTTCATAATCGCCGGATGCCGCCGTTAACACTTTTACCTCTACACCCGTTTCGTCGGTGTATTTTTTGGCAAGCGCCTGCCAATCGTCGTTCGCTTCGGGTTTGAAGTTCAGGTAATACACCTTCCCGACCTGCGGGGTTTCCTCCTCCTCCGTTTTTTTGCAACCGGTACAAAGGCTCAACAACAGCCCCAATACCAGCGCCAGACATAGCCATTTTTTCATAAAACCGTTCCTCCTTGCATATACTGATGGTTTACCATCGGTTGTAGTATACCGCACTCGGTTTGACTGTATTTGTCACATTTTGAACGCGGGCACAAGATTCTTTCTTTTTGTCAGTATGCACCGCTTTGTACCGCCGTATTCTTTTTTGGGCAAAAAAGAAAAGCCCTTATTTTATGGACTTTTTCGCTTTTTTCTGTTATAGTGTTTTTAAAAGGGGGAAAGCGTCATGTTATCCTTTAAGGAGAACCCTGTAAACTACACCGCACCGGGCGAGCTCACGCTGTATTATTGCGGCGTGCGTGAAAAATCGCTCAATCACCGTTACGGCCCGCACCGCTTTAATACGTACATTTTGAACTATGTGGTGGAAGGTTCCGCAACCTTTCATATCGATGGGCAGCTACGCACCATTTCAGCCGGGCAATTTTATACGGTTTTTCCGCAATCCGAGGTTCACTACACAACCGCACCCAACGTACCGTGGTCCATCCGGTGGATCGTGGTAGGCGGGGAACAGGTAGCGGAATTCTTATCTTCGCTCGGTGTCAGCGAGCACCAGCCTGTCATCAACGTACAGCAGCGGGATAAAATTCAGCAAATTTATCAAAGCCTGTTCGAATATTCCAACCGAAAAACGCCTGCGGACAAATTGCGGTGTCTGTCGCTGGTGTACCGTTTATTTGCTTTGTTGACGCAAGAAATTACACCGGCTGCGCACAATGCGTATATTTTAAAAGCGCTGGACTACTTTTCCGAGCATTTTTGCGAACCCATTTCGATCAACACCTATGCCAAAGAACAATTGGGATTGAATAATAACTATTTCTCCAAGCTGTTTAAGTCGGAAACCGGTGTAACACCGCTTCACTATATTCAGCAGCTTCGCTTTGAAAAGGCACAGCATCTGCTCACACACACCGATCTTTCGGTGGAAGCGGTGGCAACAGAAGTGGGCGTTTCGGACATGCTGTATTTCAGCCGTATTTTCAAGCAATACACGGGCTTTTCGCCCACTGCTTACCGCAAAATGACCGGTTTTTAGTTTCGATTTGTTTCTACCACGTTCGTGTGGCAGGGGGAGGCAATACGCCACCCCGTAATCTTAAACGCATTCCTCGCCTCAACAGAGACACACAACCACAAGGAGAGAGAGTAACCGTGATTAAATTTGATCGGCTATGGGAAACCATGAAACAAAAAGGAATCAGCACCTATTCACTTCGTGAAAAAAGCGGAATTGACAGCAAAACCGTGCGACGTTTACGCGCCAATGAAAACATAGAAACAAAAACATTAGATAAATTGTGCGCCGCCTTGCGTTGCAAACTGGAAGACATTGCCGAATACGTTGAAGAATAAAAAACAGCACCGCTCGAAATATTTTCGGGCGGTGCTGTTTTTCTTTTTTACAGATCGATTCTGCCGTACAGAGTGGCTTTGAGCTCGGTTTCCGAGGTCGTGCGCTCCGGGGGAGCAATGTCCTCGGCAGTGTTCATGGGATTGCTGCGCGGTACAAACTTGCGCACCGGGCGATCAACCACCATGGGATCCGGACGCTCTGAGCGCACCGGACGTTCCTCGCGGTTTTCCGAACGGCGATTGCGCGAACGGGACTTCACGGGGTTATCCTCCGACGGAGCAATCACCACGTGGCGCTGCGGTTCGCTGCCAACGCTGTAGGACGTGGCACCGGAAACCTTTTGAACCGCGGTGTGAATGATGCGCCGCTCATAGGGATTCATGGGCTCCAAGGATGTTTTACGACCGGACTTTGCCGCCTGGATCGCCGCTTTGCGCGCCAGACCTGACAAGGTCTTTTCGCGTTTTTCGCGGTAGTTCCCGACGTTGACGGTCACACGGCAGAAGGCGCCATCCAAACGGTTGACGACCAGGCTGGTCAGATACTGCAACGCATCCAACGTTTCGCCGCGACGGCCGATGATAAACCCAAGATCCTCGCCCTCCAAAACCAAGGCGCACGTTCCGTCCTCCACGGTGGCGGTTACTTCCACATCTTCAACATCCATATTTTTGAGGATATCCTTCAAAAATGCGATTGCCACAGCAGACGGATCTTGTTCTTTAACGGTCACTTTGACCTGTGCTTTGGTGCCGCCGAATAAACCAAACGTTTTCTTTTGCGGCTCTTGCAGAACCTCCACCATGAGGTTCTCTTGCGGAACACCCAGTTCCTCGGCGGCCAATTTTACGGCTTCTTCTACCGTTTCCGCCTCTTTGAGCAGTTCTTTTTGCACGGTGCTTTTTTCCTCTCTACATCTATTCCGAACGAGCTTACTCGTCTTTCGGTTCCGATTGTTCCGCCTCAGCCTTTTCTGCGGTTTCGGCGGGTTGCTCCTTACTCTTCGGAGCCTCTTTTTTCTTCTTTTGCGGATTTTTTTCTTCCGCCAGCTGTTTGGCGAGCTCGCGCTGTTCCTTTGCACGCGCTTCGGCAAGCCGTTTTTTATCCTCCTGCTTCTGGCGTCGGCGCTCTTCGTATTCGATCTCCGCCTGCTCGCGAATCTTCACAGGATTGTAGATCTGATTCAAAATGAAGGTTTGCAGTAATGCAATCAGGTTGGAGCAGATCCAGTAAATACCAACACCGCCGGGCACCGTAAAGGTGATAAACAGTGAGAACGCCGGCATCCAGACAAGCATCATCACGTTAGAGCAGCCCTGCGCCTGCTGATTTTCCGCAGCGGTCACCTGCTTGGTATAGTGCATGGACAGCATGCTGGACAAAAAGGCCGTGACACCGGAAATCAGCGGGATCAACCACAAAATCGTGATACCGCCAAAGCCTTTTTCGGCATTCCACGGGTTTTCCAGAAGATTTTTGCCGAAAAACAGGAAATCGTTTTTGATTTCGTACATATCCGCAATGTACCGATCGGTATCCGCTTCGGAATAACCGGCCTTCACAATGGAGACGCGCACGTCGTCCTTATATTTATCCAGGTTGTTGAGCATACGCATTTCTTTGTAATACCCTTGAAATTCCTTTTCGGAAAGCTTGCCGTCGCCCTCGGAAACCGTTGTCATGGCGGAAACCGAAGCATCGATCACCTGTGTGGGAACACCGGCAATGAATTTCAGCGGAGAATAGATAACCGAAATAATGCCGAACAGCACCAGCATCTGCACCAGCATCGGCATGCAGCCGCCGGTCATGCTGACGCCGTGCTTTTCGTACAGCGCCATCTGCTTTTCCTGCAGTTTTTTCGGATCTTTTTCGTATTTTTTGCGCAACCGCTCCAAACGGGGCGCCAAACGCGCGCGGTCCGCCTGATTTTTCTGCGTTTTTAAGGACAGCGGGAACAGCAGCGCACGCACAATCAGCGTGAACAAGAAAATCGCAATCAAATATTCCGAAATTCCGCTGTAGATCAAACGCATCAACCAACCAAGCGGAATTGCCAGTAAATCAAAAATAGCCGTCACGTTCGTGATCTCCTTTATTCTTTCTTTTGTTTCCCAAAGGTTTCGGGAACCGGGTCGTATCCGTGGCCGCCACCCGGACGACAACGCCAAATGCGTTTTGCGGCAAGATAAACTCCTTTGATCGCGCCGAAACGTTCAATCGCTTCCAGCGCATAGGCCGAACACGTCGGTTGAAACCGACAAACAGACGGGAAGAGGGGAGAGATGAATTTTCGATACCCCGTAATCAGCACTTTCAGTACCCATTTCACGAAAGAACACCTGCTTTTTTAAGAAGATCCCGCATGGCTTTTTCCACTTTCGCGCAATGACTGCTTGCTGTTGCACCCCGTGCGACAAACACAATGTCCACGCCCACGGAAATTTCCGGCAAAATATGCCGATACGCTTCGCGAATTAGGCGCCTGCAACGATTCCGCTGCACGGCTTTTCCGATTTTTTTACCGGTTGTAATGCCGATGCGCGGCACACCGAAGCGATTTTTCCGTACATACGCGATCAACAAGGGATGTACAAATGATTTTCCCCGATAATACGCTCCGCGAAATTCCGTATTCTGTTTAAGCACACACAATTTCGCCATATTTTTTCCTCTTTTTAAAGATGGTGTTAAAAAACCGTCACACGATATAAAAAAAAGCCACACAAAGGTGGCCCTTTTTAATGGGTAAGACGATTTCTTCCCTTAGCTCTGCGGCGAGCCAGAACTTTACGGCCGTTGGCGGTTGCCATTCTCTTACGGAAGCCGTGTTCCATTTTACGATGTCTTTTTTTCGGTTGATAGGTCCGAAACATGGTATAACCCCCTTTCGCCTTGCGAGAGTTTATTATATAACACATTTTTCATAAAAGTCAACAGTTTTTGCTTACTTTTTCCGCGAACGTGTTTTTTCCCGCTGTTACACCCGCCTTTTTGTAATTGTAAAACGGCCGTTTTTTTGCCGTTTTTGCGGTTTTTATGTTTTAGGGATGCTTTTAGGCTCTGTGGGGGTCAAAAATTTAAAATTTATTTGTTTTAGGAGTTGTAAAGTACAAAATAATGTGATACAATTAGGTGTACATTTATACCTTTATATATATTATATATATTAGTAGGGAAATTTTTTCCCGTTTAGTCGTGAAAAAAAGGAGTTTAAAAAATGGAATCCATCAAAGAAGCGTGGTCCGGCGTTTTATCGTATCTGCACGACCAACCGGATATCAGCGAAGTGGCATATAATACCTGGATCAGTTGCATTGAACCGCAAAAGATCGATGGAAACGCCATTGAGGTTTCGGTGCGCACCAATTTTCAGCGCGGTATCATTGAAGGTCAATATGCAGATAAAATCAAAACCGCTATTCAAGCAGTGTTCGGTATTCCGTTTAATTTGAAAATTTTATCGGAAGAGGATCAAAAACAAACCGTTCCGGAAATCGTGCCGAACACGGCGGCTTTTCCGTCGGCAGAAAATATGTTGGATAAAAATCCCACCACCGAAGAGTATTCGTTTGAAAACTTCGTGATCGGTCCTTCCAACAAATTGGCACACGCCGCATCGCAGGCGGTTGCCAACAAACCCGCCGGTGATTTTAACCCGCTGTTTATTTACGGTGGATCCGGCCTTGGCAAAACGCACTTGATGTTTGCTATTTGCAATGAGATTCGTCGCCGTGATCCATCCATGCGGGTGCTTTTCACCAAAGCGGAATTCATGACAACGGAGCTCATTGAAGCCATTCGCAACAACTCTACCAAAGAATTCCGTGCCAAATATCGGCAGGTGGATATTCTGTTGATTGACGATATCCAGTTTATTTCCGGTAAGCAAAGCACACAGGAAGAATTCTTCCACACGTTTGACGAGCTACATCAATCCGGTAAACAGATCGTGTTAACGTCCGATCGTCCACCGCGTGAGATTGCCACGCTGGAGGAACGCCTGCGAACCCGTTTTGAAATGGGCTTAATGGTGGATATTCAACCGCCGGATTTGGAAACCCGCATTGCGATTGTCAAGCGCAAAGCGCAGCTGCTGAATATGCACATCAGCGATGAAATTGTGGATTGCCTGGCTTCGCATCTTAAGAGCAACGTTCGTCAGTTGGAAGGTGCCGTTCGCCGCATGCATGCTCAATGCATGCTGGAGGGGGAAGCCCCCACGTTAATGACCGCACAGGCTGCAATCCGTGATATTAAAAACGATAATCAACCTGTCCCGATCACGGTGGAGCGCATCATCACGGAAGTGGCCAGAACCTTGTCGGTCACGCCGGAGGATATCCGTTCCAACAAACGGTCCACCTCCATTTCTACCGCCCGCCAGGTTGCCATTTACGTGGTGCGCAACGTGACAAGCTTGCCGATGGAGGCTATCGGTGAAGAATTCGGCGGTCGCGATCATTCCACCGTTGTGTATGCACTTCAGAAAGTTTCCAAACGGATGGAAACCGAAACCACCTTTGCCGGTATGATTAAAGATATCATTAAAAACGTTTCGGAAGCTTAGTGAAAAGGCTGTGGATTTTTGGTGGAATTCTGTCGAGAACTTTTCACAAGTTCTGAACATTCCACTAACAAATTTCCACATTGTTGTGGAAAGAAAAAATCTTTTCACAGCTTTCAAAAAATTACTCCCAAACGTTTTCACAATGCAAAGAATGAAAAATGCCTGCCACCGCATGGTTATTTCAATCTTTCCACATTTCCACAAGCACTACTACAACTACTACTATAAAGAAAGAAATGTTTATTAAAAGAAAGGAAGATCCGTATGCGCATTACCTGTGCAAGACAAGCCCTGGTTGACGCTGTTAACAATGTTCAAAGAGGTGTCGCTTCCAAATCCGCTTTGCCGGCATTGGAAGGTATTTTGATGAAGGCTTCGGGATCCTCGTTGTTTTTGGCGGGCTATGATATGGAGCTCGGCATCACCACCACGATCGAAGCAGACGTCGCAGAAGCCGGCGAATTGGTGTTAACCGCTAAACTGTTTGCGGAAATCATCCGCAAATTACCCGAAGAGGAAATTACCATTGAGTCTAATGATCGCAACAACACCGTGATCCGCAGCGGTCATTCGGAATTCACCATCATGGGTTTTTCTTCGGCAGATTATCCGGAGCTACCCACCATCAACGATGGTGCGGCGCTTACCATGCAGCAAAGTGTGCTAAAGAGCATGATCCGTCAAACGCTGTTTGCCGTTGCACAATCGGATACCCGTCCGATCCACACCGGTGTGCAGTTTGAAATTACGGATAACACGATGCGTTTGGTTGCGGTGGACGGTTCGCGTCTTGCTATGCGTTCGGAAGAAATCAAAAGCAACGAATCGCTGCAATTTGTGGTACCCGGAAAAACGCTGGGTGAGGTGCTTAAACTGTTGAATGACGAAGAAGAGCCATTGTACTTAACTGTAGGTTCACGTCATATTATCATGGAAATCGGAGGATATTCGGTGTTCTCGCGCTTGTTGGACGGCGAATTTTTGCCGTATCGCAAAGCGATTCCGATGCAAACCACCACTTCGATTCGCGTAAAGACCCGTGAAATGATCGATGCGGTGGATCGTGCTTCGCTGGTGATCAGTGATCGTTTGAAATCTCCGCTGATCTGCCGTTTCAAGGACGATCAGATTTATCTTTCCTGCGTGACGGCACTTGGTAGTGTCAATGAAACCATCAACGTGGGCATGGAGGGTCGTCCGGAAGAAATGGGCTTTAACTGTCGTTTCTTGTTGGATGCGCTGCGCAACACTGAAAGCGATGAAATCATGATTGAACTCAACGGCGCCCAGGCACCGATGAAAATTGTTCCGACCGCGGGCGAAAGCTTTCTTTTCTTGGTACTGCCCGTTAAATTAAAACGCGTATGATCACACAAAAAATACAAACAGAATTTATTCGGCTGGATGCGTTATTAAAGCTTGCCAACGTGGCACAAAGCGGCGGGCAGGCAAAATGGATGATCCAGGACGGCACGGTATCGGTAAACGGTGAGGTTTGCACGCAGCGCGGAAAAAAGATCCGCGTGGGAGATACCGTTTCGGTGAACGGAAAAACGATAACAGTCGAGTGAGGCAAAAGCTATGCAGGTTACCCGTTTAACGTTTGATGGGTTCCGCAATTTGAAAACCGGTCAGTTTGAACCGTGTCCCGACGTCAACGTGATCGTGGGGGAGAACGCGCAGGGAAAAACAAATTTATTGGAAGCCATTTGGTTGTTTACCGGTACCAAAAGCTTTCGTTCGGCAAAGGACAGCGAGCTGATTGCTTTTGATCGGGAGCAAAGTGCGTTATCACTGCAGTTTGAAGCAGGCGGTCGTGATCAGGAAGCCGAGATTACCATTCAAAATCGGCGGGTCGCAACGCTTAACGGTATCAAACAATCCTCAGCGGCAAAATTAGCCGGTATTTTTTGCGGAATCGTGTTTTCGCCCATTCATTTATCGCTCATCAAGGGCGGTCCGATCGAACGGCGAAAACTGATCGATGCGGCGTATTGCCAATTGCGGCCGTCGTACGTGAAAACTTTATCCGAATATGCCCGCATTTTGGCACAGCGCAATGCCGTGTGTAAATCCCGCGATACAGGGGAAGCCGCTGCGGAGATGCTGGATTTGTGGGATCGGCAGTTGGCGCAGTCCGGATGCCGTATCTTACATGCCAGACAACGGTATTTGCAGCATATGGCACCCGTTGCCCGCGGGATTTATCAAGGACTATCGTCGGGCAAGGAAGAATTTGATCTTCGTTACGTGTCCACCGTTCCGATCCTGCCGGAAGAAACACCGGCGGAAATGGCGGCAAAGTTTTATGAAGAACTGCGTATTCGCCGCCGTGATGATTTTGCGGCGGGATTTACCACTGTCGGTCCGCATCGGGACGATATGGAGGTATACATCAACGGTTGTTCTGCCAAAAGTTTTGGATCGCAAGGGCAGCAACGCTCTGCCGTGCTGGCAATCAAATTAGCGGAAGCCGCGTTGCTTGAGCAGGTCACCGGCGAAAAACCCATTGCCTTGCTGGACGATGTGATGAGTGAATTGGATCACTCCCGTCAGGAATATATTTTGAACCATATCAAGGATTGGCAGGTATTTATTACCTGCTGTGATCCGGATCCGTTAAAAGCACTGCAGGGCGGACAAAAGGTATATGTGAAGGACGGCAAGGTTTCCACAAAATAAGCATACTTTGTGGAAAAAAGGAGCGGTTTTATGTATTTACACATAGGGCAAGAAACCGTGGTACCCATGCGGGAGATCGTGGGAATTTTTGATATAGAAAATACTACGATTTCACAAAACACACGTATTTTTTTAAACGAAGCACAACGAAACGGGCGGGTGGTCACCGTGGGTGATGATCTGCCGAAAAGCTTTGTGGTTTGTCAAAAAGGGGACGAGCTCCCCATGGTTTATATTTCGCAGATATCCTGCGCAACGTTGTTAAAACGAGCCGAATCTTTCCGGTCAATTTGAGTGAATGAGAGGGAACACAATGAGCACCGAAATGGAAATGGATCAGAATTTGGAAAATGAAATGACCCGTGCGGGAACCGAAGCGTATGACGAAAGTCAAATCCAGGTTCTCGAAGGGCTGGAGGCTGTGCGGAAACGTCCCGGTATGTATATCGGTTCCACCGGTCCGCGGGGCTTACATCATTTGGTATACGAAATCGTGGACAACTCCATCGACGAAGCGCTGGCGGGATTTTGTACCCACATTGAAGTGGATATTTTGCCCGGCAACGTGATTTCCGTGCGCGATAACGGTCGTGGTATCCCGGTCGGTATCAACGAAAAGCTCGGTATTCCCACCGTCACGGTCGTGTTGACCGTGCTGCACGCGGGCGGTAAGTTCGGCGGCAGCGGTTATAAGGTTTCGGGCGGTCTGCACGGCGTGGGTTCGTCGGTTGTAAACGCGTTGTCCGAGTGGTTAGAGGTGGAAATCTCCCGCGAAGGCAAGGTGTTTGCACAGCGCTTTGAACGCGGTGTCCCCACAAACGATTTAACCGTGATCGGCACGTCGGAAAACGACGGTACGCTGATTCGTTTCAAGGCGGATGCGGAAATCTTCAGCGAAACCACCGAATACGAATTTGACGTATTGCAAAAACGGCTGCGTGAGCAAGCATTTTTGAATGCGGGTCTTAAAATCACGCTCACCGATCTGCGCGATGAAGAAAATATCGTATCGCAGGAATATTGCTACGAGGGCGGTATTTCGTCGTTTGTGGATTTCATGAACAAAACGCGCGGATACCAGGCCCTGCACGAACAAATCGTGCACATGTCCTTAACCGATGGGGATTCCATCGCAGAAGTGGCATTCCAGTATAACGACAGCTACAACGAAAACATTATTTCGTTTGCCAATAACATTCACACGGTGGATGGCGGTACGCACGAAAACTCGTTCAAAAACGGTATCACGCGTATTCTAAACGATTATGCCCGCCGCCACAACATGCTCAAGGAAGCGGATTCCAACCTAAAAGGTGACGACGTGCGCGAGGGCCTGACCGCCGTTATCAGCGTGAAACTCAAGGATGCGCAGTTTGAAGGTCAAACCAAAGCGAAGCTCGGTAACACCGCTATGGGTACCTTAATCACCCAGTTGTTAAATGAAAAATTGGCACCGTATCTGGAAGAAAATCCGGCGGTTGCCAAGGGTATCTTGGAAAAATCCATCAATGCTGCCCGTGTGCGTGAAGCGGCACAGCGTGCGCGTGAATTGGCGCGCAAAAAGAGCGGTCTTGCTTCCACCCGCATGCCGGACAAGCTTGCCGATTGTATCTGGAGCGACGCCGAGCGCACCGAACTGTACATCGTTGAGGGTGATTCCGCAGGCGGCTCCGCGATCCAGGGTCGCGATCGCAACTTCCAGGCAATCTTGTCCATGTGGGGGAAAATGCTCAACGTGGAAAAAGCACGACTGGACAAGGTTTACGGTAACGAAAAATTGGTGCCGGTCATCGTAGCACTCGGCTGCGGCATCGGTGACGATTTTGACATTTCCAAATTGCGTTACGGCAAAGTCATCATCATGGCGGATGCCGACGTCGACGGTGCACATATCCGCACCCTGCTGCTCACCTTCTTCTTCCGTTACATGCGTCCGCTCATCGACGAGGGCCACATTTACATTGCCCAGCCGCCGCTGTTCAAGGTGTCGAAGGGTAAGCAGGTGCGGTATGCGTTCTCGGATGAAGAGCGCGACCGCTATATCGAAGAGCTCGGTGGCAACACCGATATTCAGCGCTATAAAGGTCTTGGTGAAATGGACCCCGAACAGCTGTGGGAAACCACCATGGACCCGGCGTTCCGCACCATGCTCAAGGTCGAATTGTCCGATGCTATTGCGGCGGATGAAGCCTTTACCATTTTGATGGGCGATAAGGTGGAACCGCGCCGCGAGTTTATTGAAAAGAACGCCAAATACGTATCCAATCTCGATATTTAAGGAACATGCACATGAACGAACACACACCTATAACCGAATATGCGGTCGACCTTTCGCGGGAGGAGTACGTCCGCTCGCAGGAGGTATTATCTCGCCGTGGCGGATCGGTCGGCGGCACGCGGTGGATCTCCGTTGCGATGCTGGCGGTCTGTGTGGTGGTGTCCTTCGCTAACTTTTGGCAATTTCAAACCATCGATTGGTCGCTGCTTTCGCTGCTTTTGTTGCTGGTCGTGTCCGAAATCTGGATTTTGATCGATATTCCCAAGCAGCAGCGCCGTCGGTGCGAAAATGCGTATGACACCTCGGTGTACAACGGCTACACGTTTGCCGGCACGGTATCGGTGGAAAGCGATGCGATCCGCAAACGTACCGCCACCGCAACAGCGGTGATTCCGTATGAGCAATGTCGTTTGTTTGTGGAGTGCGCCGACATGATGATTTTTTGCGGTGCGGACGGCAAATCCATTGTGATTCCCGCGCGGTTTTTAACCGAAGAAACCGCCACACACACGCGGCAGGCGGCGTTTTCACACGTTCCGTCCATGCGGCAGCTGTTGCTGGAACCGTTGCAGCCCGCCACACAGCCGGATGCGGTGCAAACCGCTCCTGTAAAAAGTGAGGAAACGCTGCTCACGGTGGATGTGGAATATACCGATAACGAAATTGTGAATTTGGCAGCGGAAGGTGCGTTGCAGCATTTCGGTCATACTCTGCCGAATCGGTTATTGCTCACCACCATGATCGCTTCGGTGGGATATTTCATGGTGGGAATTCGTCCGTTGCCGCTGTTTTTGCTGGCACTGCTCGTGCTGTTTGTGTGGTCGATTGCCGCGGTACGTATCAAGATGCGGCGCACCATCACCCGCACCGAACGCGATGTTTGCCGCATTCGCATTGAATTTACCGACCAAAATGTGCGCTTGCTCGGAAAAGCGGAGAGCACACGCCCGCTCAGCATCCCGTGGAACCGCGTCACGCGGGCGGTTAACTGCCGTGATACGGTGGATCTGTATGTCGGCGGCAACCGCCAGTTGTCTATCCCCAAACGGTGTATCGCGGATTTTGACGAGCTTTCCGCGGTGGTAGACAGTCACATGAACTAAAGGAGGCTTCCGTGTTGGAAAAAACCGCATACGAAATACCGCGCCTTGTGGTAGCGGGGCGGTTTTCCACCGATGACGAGGAGGAACGGCTGCTCACCACCATGCAGGATCGGGCGCGGCTGTTTATCCTTGTTGCATTGGCCGTACTGCTGAGTACGTTTACTTTGCAGGCAATTATGCTGGCAACAGGCAGCGCTTGGTACATCCCCTCGTTGATTCTTCCGATCGTTGCCGCCTGCGGGTGGTTTTTGATCGCTTGGGCGCTGCGGGCGCGGCGCCGCCGTATGTTGGCACGGGCAAACGTGCGTGCCGATCGCCGCTATGATGAAAAATGCATGCGTGCCGGCTGCATGATCTGTTTTTACAGCGACCACGTGGCTTACAGCACCA
>JAZQIV010000099.1:0-8151 GCA_045541305.1 Acutalibacteraceae bacterium
CATTTGGTTTGGATAAACGCTAAAAAGCGCATGTATTCCTCGCGGGATGTGAACACCCAAAGCGGCAGAATATATGCCATGACGTTGTTCACGTGAAGATACAGCATGCGCTCATCCACAATGCTGATGCGCTCAATTGCGGAATACTTCAGTTCGGTTTTATTTTCCGGCGTGATCTCCACAAAGGTATCGTCAAAAAACTGCATCACCGCCGACGGAGAATACCCCATCTTCCCGCTCTTTTTCAGCCGTTTTAATTCGTGCTTGATGGCAAAGCGAAACAGAGGCACCAAGCACCATTGCACGACAGCAAGCACAAGCAACGCGGGAATACAGCCAAGAAACGATTCCGCCGAAAAGCCACCGCCGATCAGCGTGATCAACACGTAAGCACCGGCTATTACGCCAAACAGCACCCGAAACGAGGTGATCTGTTTGCGGCCGTAGGGCGAGCGAAGCATCCAAAACATATTGTAAGCCAGATAGTCGGCATCCGTCATCTGAATTTGAAATTCAAACTGCATATCCTTCCCCTCCGTTTTGATAACTGTCAAACACTTTCCAAATAAAATTCCTGCAGATCGTCCAGGCGCAACAGCGCCGGTGCATATCCGGCGGTCACGCCGGTATCCACATCGATCCAATGCGGTGTTTTTAAGATCTTACCGCGGTATTCGGGCCCGAAAATTCCCGAGGGGGTGTGACCGAACACCGAAATCCTATCGGTAAAATACGTATCGGTGAGCGTTGGACGGTTCCACAAAAAATCATCCAGCGCATATTCCGCAAGCGGTTTTCCCGCCTCAAAATGATCCGGCCCGCTGTGCGACAAAAAGAACGCGCGGCCGTTTACTGTGAGCGTTTCGTAAACCGACAGATCCTGCAGGTATTCCACGATGTCGCGCACGGTTTCCGCAGAGCATTGCTTGAATTGGGCCAGCGTGGTATCGCCGCCGTTTTCGAGCCAATCGGACAAACGCTCCATTTGGTCTTCATCCAACTGTTGAACGGAAGTTTCGGTGATCTCGTCAAATAAAAACAGATTGGACAGCAGCATGGCTTCATGATTACCCAGCAACAGCTCCACGTTTGGCTGAACCATCAGCCATTGCAGCAGCCGAACGCTCTCGGTACCGCGATCAATGACGTCGCCCAAAATAAAGCAAAAATCGTCTTCCGAAAACGCGGCTTTTTGGAGCAATTGTTGGAATTTTTCAAGCGAATATCCATGCAGATCGGACGTTACGTAAATCATGCGATCCTCCGTTACAATTCAGGACAGGATAACAGTAGCCCGTGAGCAACATCACGGGCTACCGAGTCAATCGGACACCGATTCCCCCGCCACCAGGTGGGGGTATTTTGCCAAAACCATGGCGGTTGAGTAGGTGGCATCATCCGTATCGCCCTTGGACATTTTTTTGATGCGGCGGAAGCAGTAAAAGTACAAGAACAGGATGAAGGCGTACAAAGCCACCGTGGAGAACGTGGTTCCCAGTGTGCAATAGTAATCGTACAAGCCATGCGCAAACACCGGCACCAGCAAGCTGAGCACCAGATATTTTTTGCCGGAAAATACTTTGGTTCCCCGTTCGATCAAACCGGCTTGTTTCAACTCACGTTCCTGCTGCGCGGCTTTTTCATACATGTGCCACAGGCTGTAATAATAGCCCATCAGCACGGCAAAGAACATGTGACCCGGCACCGACATGAGCGCGCGCATGATGGCGTTGATCCAACCATTCTCCAAAACGTAAAAGACGTTTTCGAGCCCTGCAAAGCCAAGCGACACGAACACGGCATACACAAGGCCATCGAACAGGCTGTTGAAGTTTTTGTTGTGACGGGTTGCAAGGAACATCGCCGCAAATTTCAGCCCCTCCTCCACCAGCGCCACGCCGATGAAGTATTTGCAGGCGTTATAGATTTCGTACATGGTGCCCACAAGGTACCGTTTTCCGCCGTATTCCACCGTGAACGGATCGAACAAGCGATCAAAGAAATCAAACAGCACGGTTTCAATTTCGGCTGCCGGAAAACAGATCAGTACACCCAAGCCTAACAGAGAAAGCAGCAAGCCCAACGGCTCTTTTTCCACGCGATCCTTTTTAAAAATATAGATACACAAAGCGATCGCCGGGAACAAGGCTGCACACGTTAACAGAATATCGTTTACTTTCATGGAATATCACCCTTGCGCTTTTTACGTTAACAGGGTCACGACCAGCAGCACGATCAAGAACGACGTATTCACCAGCGTGAAGGTACCCATGTATTTTTTGAAATTCTCCGGCTGATGTTTCAGGAATTCCTTTAATGTGATCAAGCTTGCCAACGAGGAGATAATGATACCCAGCGAGCCGATGTTGACCGCGACCAACAAATCGCTGTAGTTTTGTGTGAAGTTGGACAAGAAGATGGCTGTGGGGACATTGCTGATAAACTGGCAGGATACGATACCCGCCAATAGGGTGTTGTTTTCCACGATACCGGCAATGAAATCTTTGATGGCATCGATTCGCGCCATGTTACCCGAGAAAACAAAGAAGACGCAGAATGTTGCCAGCAAGGCATAGTCAACGTGCTTGAAGCGTTTGACATCCACAAACAAAACGGTTAACACCACAATAACCAGCGTGATGATATGCGGCACCACACGGAAAATGCTGAGAATGACAAGCACGAACAACACCGCATAGATGGACAGCTCTTTTTTCTTGATTTCAAGCTTATCATCGTTTTTCAGCGTCAGTTTTTCGTTTTTGATAAACAGAAAACATGCCACGATCAGCAGTGCCGCAACACAGATAGATTGCAGCAACAGCACGCCAAAGAACTCCAGCGTGGGTATTTGATAGAATTCATACAAATACAGATTTTGCGGATTCCCGTGGGGGGTGATCATCCCGCCCATGTTTGCCGCAATGGTTTGCAAAATGAACGTGATTCCCAAATACTTATCGTTATTGGTAGAATGCAGCACGATGAACGTGAGCGGCAAAAAGGTAATGAGCGACATGTCGTTGGCAACGATCATGTCGAAGAAAAACGTGCCGAAGATCAATGAGAAGATAACCGCTCTTCTGGTGCGGAACAAACCAATCAGTTTGCGAGAAATGAGTTCAAAAACGTTGGTGCTTTTCAGTCCGGCTACCACCGCCAGCATGCAGAACAATGCAATTAACGTTTTGTACTCAAAATAGCCCAAATACGCCTGATCGGGCGGAATGAAAAAGCACGTCACGATCATGGCAACAATTGCGATAGACAAAACGACTTCTTTTTTCGCAAAAGCAACGATTTTGTCTTTGATTTTTATCAGTGTACTCATGGTTTCCTCCCAATTGCTACTCAATCGCCGATTCTTTCAGAGGGACGTGCATGCTTGATGGCGTTGCGTTCACAATACGCTTGGATGGCCGATCCTTCTTCACAATAAACTGTTACCGTTTCTTCACAGCCGTCAAACAAGCCCCAGCCCAGTTCGGTTACACTGCTCGGAATAAACACGCGTTCCAAGTTCGCACAACCTCTGAAGGCACAATCGTCAATGACCGTAACGCTATCCGGAATTTCCACTTCGTCCAAAAGTGCACAGTTACAAAAAGCACCTTCACCGATTTCATGAACACTATCCGGAATCGTGATGCGGTTGAGTTTTTTACATTCGCAGAAAGCCCAATCGCTGATGACGGTGACGCTGTCCGGAATATCGTACTGCACCTCGCGGCTGCTGGCGGGATACGCGATGATGACCGATTTGTTTTTGTTGAACAATACGTGATCGTTACCCTCGCGTTTGTTCGGTTCGGATTTATAGTTCTTGTTTTTGCTTTCTACCTTGATGGATTTCAACGATTCGCAGCCACGGAACGGGGCATTGCTGATGCTGATCACGCTGGAAGGCAGCAAAACCTTGGTTAACGAGCGGCAATTTTTGAAAGCGCTTTTGCCGATTTTTTTGAGGCCTTCGTGCAGTTCAACCTTCGCCATGTTGACACAACCGTTAAACGCTAAGTCGTCGATTTTGGTTACGCTGGCCGGTACATCCACCGCTTCCAGAGCCACACAATCGGAGAAGGCGCTTTCGCCCAAAATGGTGAGCTTTTCGGGAAGCTCAATGGTTTTCAAACTCTTACAGCTGTTGAACACACCACCGTAGATTTCGGTAAGACCCTGCGGCAATTCTACCAAAGACAGGCTGGCACAGTTTTCAAAAGCGCGCTCGCCGATTTTGATGCAGTTGTTTTTAATCTTCAGCGTTTTCATGTCGGTACAATCACGGAATGCGCTTTCACCGACGCGAATCGTTTTTTCCGGAATTTCCATTGCTTTTAGGTTGGTGCAACCGCGGAAGCTTTCCAGGCCGATCGTTTCCAGGCTTTCGGGGAGCTTGATGTTATGTAAGGCAACGCGCCCTTTGAACGCCTCGGCACTGATCTCTTTGATGCCTTCGTCCACCACAATGGACTTACCGTTATCTTCGCATTTTTTCAGCACGGTACCTTCGGTGGTCAAGCGATCCATCGTAACAGCCGGCAGGTCGCGAATCATGGATTTCACCAGCTTGTCCATGTTGTCGGCTGTGCTGTGATGCGTGTTTGCCAACAAAATCTGGAAAGCAGGCGGAACATCCGCCGTATCCAAATAAATCGGATACAACCGCTTGCCGTTTTCTCTGGCAACGATAATTTCCATACCGCAGAACGGCGAGGTCATCGAGGCTTCGGAAACGAACAACAGAACCGCTTCACAGCCCTCGATACGTTGACGCAATTCGTCGCGGAAATCGTTGCCGGTTTCGCAGGATTCATCGTACCACAGACGGTATTTACGATCGTAAAGCGTATCCAAAATCGGATACACCTTCGCGGTGTCGCGGTGCGAATAACTCACGAACAGATAGGGTTCTTTGCCGGTGTACGCCTCAAATTTTGTTTGCATGTCGACGTAATCATCCAATTTTACATCCACGCTTTTTTTGATTTGTTCTGCCATAAAACCATCTCCTCTATTTTTTGATTAGTCATCGTCTTTTTCTTGCTCGTTTAAAGGCAAATCATCAAAGGGCACCAGGCAATTGTGCATTTTGGCAAGATCGTTGCGAGAGGCTTTCTCGATCGATCCGCTGTACACATAGCCCTCCGATCGCATATACGCGTTCCAACGGCGGTGCTCCAAGATCCGAATGTTCCACAATTCCTCTTCGGTACGCTTTGCGGATTTTTTGGTGATACCGGGAATACCGCATTTTTCTTTCATCTTACGGTGAATCACCGAGGCGATGGAAGAGCGATAATTGTAATCGTACTGCCAAAATGCCTCCTCCGGACCCCATTGCATGTGCCGTTCTTTGGCAACGGTTTCCAAAGCGGATTCCAAAATCACCGCTTCGGAATACAGCGATTTCATATCCCCGATAAAATCGATGTTATAGGCCTTTTTATCGAAGTGGATCACATCGGACAGGGCTTCCTTTTTATCCGTGTTGTACACCACTGTTTGAATAGCGGGATTGTGACCCATGCGGGCAAACAGCGAGCGCAGCTTCACGGCGGTGGCAATGTTCTTTTCGTCATTACCGAGTGCCACAAACACGTAGGTGGTTTCGGGCAGCGCTGCCAGAATGTTGTGGAATGTTTTAGTATCAACGTCTACATTGGGATGCACCGTAATTTTGTACCGTGCTTCGCCCGGCAGATCGAATCGACCGTTGAATTTCGGGTCCATCAATTCCGGACACAGCACTTCAAACCGTTCGTCGGCTTTTGCGTCCATATCGAACGCATTGATTTCCACGTGATACCCGTCCATTTGGCAAAACCATGCCAGCGCTTTTGTCATTTCGGTGCCATGACGGCCCATGCCGATCACCACAGCGTGAATGCGCCGCAAGCCATTTTCATCCGGCAAGGCGCTGGAAAAAATATTCGAATATCCGTTGTCGTACAGATTGTGCGCGATGAGCTTTTGCACCTCGTTCACACGCCGCACCTTGATCTTCGGCGGTGCTTTGACGGGTTGTTCCCCGTTCTCTTTGCTTTGCGAGGTGTCGAATGCGTTGGCCAACAGGATCTCCGCCTCCACTTGCGTGGAAAACACGTACAGGTGGGTGTTCTCACGGTCGCGGAACCGTTCAATCAGCTTCAGCGCCTGACCGATGTTTTCGGATTGATCCTCACCGATCGTGAAAAAGCGGATGTCGCTTTTTTTGCTGTGGAAAGCAAAATTGATGGTCAGAATGTCTTTTTTGAAGCAAACGGCCCCCAATTCCTTCGCTTTTTCCACCAGTTCGTAGCTCTTTTCTTCCTCTTTTTCGAACACGTCCGTAAAGACGAAGAAGCGGTTGTCACCCCTTTTTTCGTTCAAGCTGGTGGCAAGCGCCAAGGACTTATCGTTCAGCTCGGAGAAAATAAAAACGTGCGATTTGTAATGCGTAATGTAATTTTTGTACGCCGATATATTTTTGAAGAAGGACAACACGAAGCCGAACGTCAGCACAGGTGCCATAACGAACAAGATGGAAAACAGCGCCGTGTATCCTTTAACAACCAAAGTCGGTACATCCGCTAAGTTGGATGTAATAAACGAAAACTCGCCGTCCACAAGGAACAAGCGTATCATGTTGTGAATGGCGATCAAAACCGTTTCCAGCCATCCACATTCCGTGGTGCGGAAGGCGTTAGCATAGATCGGCAGAAAGAGCACGACCGACGATGCGATCACGCCCACAAACAATATTTTCGACGGGTCCAATATTCTGTGACTTTTATAAGTGGATTGACCGCGTACGATCGCGCAAACAACCGAAGTAAAAAAGACGATTGCCGCTGCCACCAAACAAATTGACCATTCCATAGTATCACTCCAAAAAAGGTTTGCGCAAGCGTGCCCGTTTTTCGGGCACGCTTGCCGCTGTGTGTATTAGCTGTTTCGACGTTCGTTTTCCCATTCGATGAACTGCTGCACCGAGAACATACCTTTGGAGAGCATGAGGAATTTATCGTTGTAATCGTCCACCGTGGAGGCTGCCACCAGCACCATGTAATTAAACAATTCCTCACCAAGGATGCTTTCGCGGAAGCTGGACACCACACGGAAACGAATCTCACCATCCGACAAATCGTAATCGAAAGAGCCGTTCACCAAACCGTAGTTGGCAATGCAAACTGCAAGTGCCGCATCCACGCGCTTGTCTTCTGCAATTTTGAACGGCATGGACGAAAACAGCGAGACCACCTGCGCACGGGGATTCACCGCGATCAGGATATCGATCGGAAGATCCTCACCACGCGCACCGCACGTAATGACCAGATCGTCATCGTGACGCGTAAAATTCCAATCACGGGAACTCAGGGTCTGGCAAATCGTTTCGTACACCGCTTTTGCCTGCTTCATAATTTTTTCATCTACCATGAATAAGCACCTCCGTTTTTATTATACAACATTAGACAAAGCCTAATGCTCTATTCTGTTTTTGCATGATTTTTTTGAATTCCTTTTCGGAGCTGGCCGCCGCAAAATCTTCTTTTGTCAGCACCGAGGAATCCTCCTTGTTCAGCTGAGAACGCAGCACCGCTTTGCCCCAGGTCCTTTCGAACAGATTGCGAACGAAGCGGGCGTTGCTGAATTCTTTGGATTGCAGCACCTCATCCGGCAGCGAGGTGAAATAGGCTTTAACAGCCGCTTCGAAGCCGTCGTGATACGTGAAGTTCTTGCGAACCATCAGCATGAAAATATCAAACAGCTGCTCGCGTGTGTAGTTGGGAAATTCGATGACATACGGCATGCGGCTTTCCAATCCGGCATTGGCTTTCATCAGATTGTTCATTTCGTCGGTATACCCCGCCATGATGACCACCAGATCCGAACGGTGATTTTCCATTTCGGCGATCAGGGTATCGATAGCTTCGCGCCCGTAATCCACCGTGCTGTAGCTATCTCCGCGATACAGAGCATACGCTTCGTCGATAAACAGCACCGAGCCGTAAGCATCCCGACACATGGCCGCCGTTTTGGGAGCCGTTTCGCCAACGTAGCGACCACAAAAATCGCGGCCGGAATGTTCAAAGAAATTACCGTTGCGCAAAATGCCTTTTTCTTTCAGAATTTTGCCGATCACACGCGCCACCGTGGTTTTACCGGTACCGG
>JAZQIV010000100.1:0-4860 GCA_045541305.1 Acutalibacteraceae bacterium
TTTTTCCCTCCTTAGGAATTGACGTGGGATGATTTAAAAGAAAAACGCCGGGGAGGGCCGTTGCCTCCCGCTTCGTTTTTTTAATTGAGTCCACCGCCGATTTCATTGAATAAGGCATCGACGCGTGCTCGCAGGTGTTTATGTTCCGGCAAGGAAAGGGAGGGGTCATGTGCGTGCACATCGCGTGCGGCATCTTGTGCTTCACGCAACAAGGTCATATCGGATAAGAAATCGGCGATTTTGAGTTGCGGCAAACCGTGTTGACGATCGCCAAAGAAGTCGCCGGGGCCGCGTAGTTTCAGATCTTCATCTGCAATACGGAAGCCGTCGGTGGTGGCACACATGACTTTTAAGCGGCGCACGGCCTCTTCGTTTTGTGCATCGGAAATCAGAATGCAGGAGGAAGCGTATTTGCCGCGGCCAACGCGTCCGCGTAGTTGGTGGAGCTGTGCTAAGCCAAAGCGCTCGGCATTTTCCACGACCATGAGCACGGCGTTGGGAACGTCCACACCTACCTCCACCACGGTGGAGGAGACCAACACAGAAATACGGTTTTGGGCGAAATCACGCATGATCTGCTCTTTTTCGCGCGGCTTCATTTTGCCGTGAAGCAGTCCGACGGTATAGCCTTTGAACGGACCTTCAGCAAGCGTTTTGACATATGTTTCGGCTGCCACCAAGTCGGTTTCGCCGTCTTCGACTAAGGGACATACGACGTATGCCTGCCGTCCTTCGTCCACGAATTTGCGCACATAACCGTAAGCGCGATCACGCTTATCAGTGGAAATGGCGTAGGTGGTGATGGGAGAACGACCGGCAGGAAGCTCATCTAACACCGAAATATCCAGATCACCGTACACAATCAAGGCGAGTGTGCGGGGAATGGGGGTGGCGGACATGACCAGCAAGTGGGGGGATTGCCCTTTTGCGGTCAACGCTGACCGTTGCCGCACGCCGAAGCGGTGTTGTTCATCTGTGATGACCAACCCCAAGTTTTGAAATTGAACGGTATCGGACAATAATGCATGCGTGCCGACCAGTAATTGACAGGTACCGTCTTCGGCTTGGGCACGAACGGTATCTTTCTGCTTTTTGGTTAATGAGCCGGTCAGCAGACCAACCGTGATGCGATCGTCGTTTTTGAACAGACGGCAAAAGGATTCATAATGCTGCTGAGCCAAAATCTCGGTTGGTGCCATCATGACGCACTGGTAGCCGTTACGCACAACGGTGTAGGCAAGACAAGCGGCCACGGCCGTTTTTCCGCTGCCGACATCGCCGTGAAGCAGGCGGTTCATCGGTGAAGTGCCGCGCATGTCGCGCACAGCATCGGTAGCAGCACGCGACTGAGCGCCGGTGAGCGAAAAGGGAAGCAGTTTTTGGAAATCTGCTGTGTAGTCTTGCTTGATTTGAATGCTTGTTGTGGTATGAGCAGGATTTTTGAGATTAAAAAGCCCTAATTGGAGCAAAAACAATTCTTCGAAGATCAAACGGCGTCGTGCAGTTGCTAAGGCGGTTTGATCGGCGGGAAAATGAATGTTTTCCAACGCATAACGATATGTGCACAAGCGATATGCTGCGCGCAGGGCAGGGGGAAGCGGGTCGATATCCAGTTCCTTATCCAATGCCAAGAGCGCTTGACCGACCTCTTTTTCCAGATAGCGCGAGGTGATGCCGGCTGTTAACGGATAAATCGGGCGAATGCGTGTGCCGGTTTCGGCAGGCTCGATCAACGGCGATGAAAGCTCCGGTGCACTTAAGGAACCGGAAACGGTGCCAAAAAACAGATATTGTCGCCCTGCTTCGATTTTGGCAGCGGCGTATTTGTTGTTAAACAACGTAACACGCACGACACCGGAGGCATCCACTGCAGAAAACGTGTAAAGTGATAAGCCTTTGCGAACGTTCCGCTCGATCGGTTTTGTCATGGCGGTGGCGCGGATACAGCAGGGGGTGTCACGCGGGGCAGAAGCAATCGGCGTGATCGCCGACCAATCTTCGTATTGCCGCGGAAAATGCGTGAGTAGGTCGCTAACAGTGCGAATGCCGAGTTTTTCCAATTGTTTGGCGCGCTTTTCTCCCACGCCTTTTAGATACTGTACTGAAGTCGTACCGGTTAACAACCCAATCCCTCCTTTTTTTAAGAAAGCCGATGGCGCCCAAAGGATGCCATCGGCTTTTTGTGTGTTAGACTTATTCGATCGAAACGAAGTAATAATACACCGGTTGACCGCCGGCAATCACGGTGATATCCACATCGGAACCGAGTTTCGCTGCAATGGCATCTTTGGCGGCGTTAGCTTCCTCTTCTGTGGTGCCTTCGCCGTACATCAACGTGATGAACGCAACGTCCTTGCCCGCTGCTTTACGCGCGGAAGCCATGTTCTTGGTAAGTTTGACGATGGCGTGTGCCGCGGTGGAATCTGTGAAGGATAATTTGCCGTTATCCAACGCCAAAATATCGCCTTCTTTGATCGCGCGGTTTTCGTAATCGCTGTCGCGCGCTGCAAAGGTGATGGAACCGGAGGATACGTTATCCGCCGCTTTCATCATGGTGTTCAGATTGTCTTCCACCGAAGCATCGGGGTCAAAGTTCAGCATGGCGGAAACACCCTGCGGGATCGTGCGTGTGGGTAACACGTGCACGGTGCGATCAGCAAGCGGAATGGCTTGCTCGGCCGCAAGGATGATGTTTTTATTGTTTGGCAACACGTAAACCACTTTCGCGGGCGTTGCTTCAATCGCGTTCAGAATATCATCGGTGGAGGGATTCATGGTCTGACCGCCGGACACGACCTGGCCGCAACCGAGATCGGTGAACAGCGCTTGCAAACCATCGCCTGCGGCAACGGCAACAAAACCGAATTCTTCCTCCGGCTCGGCGCGTTCGGGTGCGGGAGCAGCGGTGTCCTCGTCCTCGGGAACCCAAGCGGCACTTTCGTGTTGGATGCGCATGTTTTCCACTTTAACCGTTTCGAAAGCGCCGTATTCCACACCTTTGGTGAGGGCTTTGCCGGGATCGTTGGTGTGAACGTGGACCTTGATGATCTCGTCATCGTCCACTACAACCACGCAATCGCCGATGGTTTCCAGATAAGCGCGCAACTGTAACGGGTCCTTGGTGCAGGCTTTGTCACGTGCAACAATGAATTCCGTGCAATACGTGAAGGTGATCTCCGTATCAAACGAACCGGCGGCGCTGGCCGACTTCTTGGCGGGGGCAGGGGACACTGCGGTTTCACCCTGTACGATCGGTTCGCCGTTGAAGACAGCCTGCATGGCATTGAAAATCACGCACAAGCCTTTACCGCCCGCATCCACAACGCCCGCTTTTTTCAAAACGGGAAGTAATTCGGGGGTACGTTGCAACGAGGCTTCGGCCTCTTCGCAGATGACTGCCCAAACGGTGTTAACGTCCGGATCGTTCTGTGCGGCGGCAACACCTTTTTCCGCCGCTTCACGAGCGACGGTGAGAATGGTACCTTCCGTGGGCTTCATAACAGCTTTGTAGGCTGCTTCCACGCCCAGAGTCAGGGCGGCGGCAAGATCGGCTCCATCGGCTTCGGTTTTGCCTTTCAAGCCTTTGGAAAAGCCGCGGAATAACAAAGATAAAATAACGCCCGAGTTTCCGCGCGCACCACGCAGAAGCGCGGAGGAAGCGGTATCGGCAGTTTGGCTGACGGTCGGATCGCTCAAACGAGCCAGTTCCCGCGCAGCGGCAGAAAGTGTCATCGACATATTAGTGCCGGTGTCACCATCCGGTACGGGGAAAATATTCAACTCGTCGACCTGTTGCTTCTGACCGGCGAGAACGTTGGATGCAGAAATCATTGCATCGCGTAATAAGTTACCTGAAATCAAGAACAGCACTCCTTTTTATTGGGGCGTGGCATTTTGGCAGCCTCTGTTTACGGTTATTCGGATTTCATGCCGTCAATGTACACATTGACTTTTTTTACCGATAAACCGGTAGCCTCTTCAACAGTATAACGAACCTTGTTCACGATGCTCTTGGAGATTTCCGCAATGTTCATACCGTAGATGACGCAAATGTGCAGGTCAACGACCAGCTTATCGTTTTCGCTGCGGACGTGAATTCCCTCATCCGCGAAAGCGCGCTTGAAGAAGATCGAACGCAAACCTTGACGGGTTCCGCTTTTGACCATGCCTGCCACGCCGTAGCACGAGGAAACGGCATTACCGATCAAATAAGCGAAATACTCTTGCGAGATCTCAACACTTCCCAAATGGTTGTCGATTCGGATCATATTGGCATACACACCTTTCTGTGATTTGATAACATTTCGCACGGCGTATGGCGAGCAAGCCATAAAACACCACTCTGCAATATTATAGCGCAAAACACTCGAGGAATCAAGTGCAAATATCAAAAAATGAAATTTGATAAACAATTGACAAGGTGGCTCTCATGCTTTATAATGAATCAGATACTAAGGAGTTGAAATTTTTATGGGTTATACATTGGCACAAAAATTGATTCGTTCGCACCTGGTTTGCGGTGAGATGCGCGTTGGCGAGGAGATCGGTTTGAAGATCGATCAAACACTGACGCAGGATGCTACCGGGACCATGGCGTATTTGGAATTTGAGGCAATGGGTGTTCCGCGCGTACGCACGGAACGTTCGGTTGCGTATATCGATCACAACACGTTGCAGACCGGCTTTGAGAATGCCGACGATCATCGGTATATTCAAACCGTATGCAACAAACACGGTATTTATTTTTCGCGTCCCGGTAACGGTATTTGCCATCAGGTTCACCTAGAGCGTTTCGGAAAACCCGGAAAAACTCTTATTGGTTCTGATAGCCATACTCCTACAGGCGGCGGTATCGGTATG
>JAZQIV010000101.1:0-7702 GCA_045541305.1 Acutalibacteraceae bacterium
GAAGATGAAATATCTGATGGATCATAATTATATCCCACACGAAAACACCGGACACACCACCCATAAGTACCGTGTGCTGATAGAGGATGCGGAAATGTTCAAAATCCGTATGGATACCGAGGTAGGATTCCTATCCGAGCTGAACGGTCTGTTCTCCAACCGAACCGAATGGCATCCGCGCCCGATGTTCGAAGCCACCGAGGAAAACTGTGAAGCCTTCAGGCTATGGTTGGAGGTGCTGTGGGCAGAGCTACCCGAAGCTCTGCCCACGCAGACAGCGGCGGAACTTGTCGGACATAACCCACAGCGCATACATGAACTGATAAAAGAAGAAGCTCTACACGGTGTGAAAATCGGCAGCACCCAATATTGCGTGAAGGAAGAATTTATATGCTATATGGCATCACCGCAGAAACTATCCAACCCACGAACCGAACGATATAAAGAACTCATCCGAGAATTTAAGTACATACAACGCAGAGAGCGTGAAAACGAACAGCGCCGATGCAAAAGAAGAATGAAGAATGCTGATGCATAACCTAAGCCCCACCGAGAAAATCGGTGGGGCGGCATTTTTTGTTTTCTGCCGTATTTGAATCCCAACCCCCGACAGAACATAAAAGATTTTTAATCAAGTATGCTTCAACCGGCACTTTTAAAAACGCCGAAATTCTTTGCCGACAAAAATAATTCTAACAACCCAAAATTCACCGCCTTGAAAATAGCCTTATTTTATGCGGCTTCCAAGGGCTTTTCGTTCTATTTTCAAGCAAGATTTTTAAGCGTAAAATACGCCCAAAAATGCGGTAAGAATCATTAAAAACACCGTGAAGAAAAACCTCAGAGATACAGAAAACCCTTGAAAACACTGGGTTTTCAAGGGTTCCGTTGGCGGAGACGGCGAGATTCGAACTCGCGGGGGATTGCTCCCTAACTGATTTCGAGTCAGCCCCGTTATGACCACTTCGATACGTCTCCGTGTATGTTAAACTCCCGAAGGAGTATTAACGCAATATTCAGTTGTATTAGAATTCTCGTTAGAACTCATCGTGTTTCAGAAACAAGGAAATGCCCGAAACCCGCATGGTTAAAGGGTTTTCGGCGTTTCGGCTTCCGTTTGGCGAAGAAGATTTCGAGTGCTGCACCTTCGACCACTCGGACAACTCTCCGTTTGTTGAGTGACTTTTGTTATTATATTAGATTGCACCGACAATGTCAAGCGAAATGTTTGCAAAAACGCATTTTGCTTATCAATACTTGGTCAAATGCCCTTGGGTGCGCAAGGCGGGGAAGCCCCATTGCCGCAGCACCTCATAGACGCCGACCGCCACGGTGTTGGACAGGTTCAGCGAGCGGGCGGCATCGTCATCCAGCATGGGCAAGCGGACACAGGTGTTCGGATTTGCGTGCAGCAATTCTTCCGGCAGGCCGGCGGTTTCTTTGCCGAATACCAGATACGCGCCATCGGGATACGCAACATCGGAATAAATATGCGTGCCTTTGGTGGTGAAATAATAAAACGGGCCGCTGTTTTTCTCGAAAAACTCCGCAAGGTTCTCGTAATACGTGATGTCCAGCAGGTGCCAGTAATCCAAACCCGCGCGTTTGAGCTTTTTGTCGTCAATGGTGAAGCCCATCGGTTTGACGATGTGCAAACGGCTGCCGGTGGCGGCGCAGGTACGGCTGATATTTCCTGTGTTTTGTGGGATTTCGGGTTCGACCAACACAATGTTGAGCGTGGGCATAACGATCACTTCCTTATGAGATATTGTACCGCAGAGGAGCGCATGGTGTCAAGTAGAGGTGTGTTACAATAAAAAATCGATCGTTTTTTGTGCAACTTTTCAAAAAACAGCGGAATATTTGGGGAAAATACTGGTTTTTATTGGTTATGATGAATAACTCTTGCAAAAATATCGCGTGTCGTATATACTAATAACAAACCACGATATTTTTCAAAAAAGGAGCGGTTACGGTGGCAGCTGCAAAGAAAAACGCAAAGACGGGTTCTTCTGCCAAGAACGGTTTGCGCGGTGAGTTGACGGCAAAACTGATGACGGCATTTTCGGTGACGCCTGAGAAGGCGACGCACGAGCATTTTTATCAGGCGTTGGCGCTGGTGCTTCGTGATCGGATGCGCGCCTCCCGCGTGCAATACATTTCCAAAGCGCACAAGCAGGACGCTAAGCAGGTGTATTACCTGTGCATGGAATTTTTGATGGGGCGTTCGCTGAAGAACACGTTGTTTAATTTGAATTTGACCGATGAGGCGGAAACACTTCTGGGGGAATACGGAATCAAGCTGGAGTCGTTGTACCGTTTGGAGCCGGATGCCGGTTTGGGCAACGGTGGATTGGGACGGTTGGCTGCTTGCTTCTTGGATGGCTTGGCAACCGCCTCGATTCCCGCAATTGGGTATTCATTGTTGTACGAATGCGGTATTTTTCGTCAAAAACTGGTGGATGGTTGGCAGACCGAGCTGCCGGATTTCTGGCTGCCCGGTGGTGAATGCTGGCTGTTGCCGCGTCCCGAGCTTGCCAAGGAGATCCGCTTTGACGGGCGCGTACGTGAGTGGTGGGACGGCGAATATCACCACGTGGTGCATGACGATGCCACGGTTGTGATCGCGCAGCCCTTTGATATGATGGTGGCGGGCAAGGATGGCAAGGCTATTTCTACGCTGCGTTTGTGGAAAGCGACGGCACCCGGTATGGATATGTCGCTGTTTAATCAAGGCGAATACATGCGCGCTATGGAGCAAAAGGCCATGGCGGAGGTGATCACGCAGGTGCTGTATCCTGCCGACGATCACCGCGAGGGTAAATCGCTGCGGTTATCGCAGCAGTATTTCTTGGCATCGGCTTCGGTGCAGGATATTGTGCAGCGGCATTTGCAGCAGTACGGCACGCTGGATAATCTGCCGGATATGGCGGCTATTCATATTAACGATACGCATCCTACCTTGGCGATCCCCGAGCTCATGCGCATTATGCTGGACGAGTGCGGCTATCCGTGGGATAAGGCGTGGGATATCGTGTGCCGCACGGTGGCATACACCAACCACACGGTGATGAAAGAGGCGCTGGAATGCTGGCCGGAGGATTTGTTCCGCGGGCGGCTGCCGCGTATTTACCAGATCGTGTGTGAGATCAATAACCGCTTTGGTGCTGCGATGATGGCGGCGACGGGCGGTGACGTGGAGAAGGTCAGCCGCATGGCTATCATCAGCTACGGCGTTGTAAAAATGGCCAATCTGTGTGTGGCGGCATCGCATGCCGTGAACGGCGTGGCGAAGATCCACAGCGAAATTTTGAAAGAAACCGTGTTCAACGATGCGTACACCGTGATGCCGGAAAAATTCCAAAACGTGACCAACGGTATTGCGCATCGGCGGTGGCTGTGCCAGGCGAATCCGAAGCTTACGGAGTTTATTACTTCGCATATCGGCGATGGGTTTGTGCTGGATGCAGCAGAGCTTGCGAAGCTTAAACCGCTTGCGGATGATGCGGCGGCATGCGAAGAATTTTTGGCGATCAAGCGGGCAAATAAGGAGCGGTTGGCGGCCTATATTGAGCGGCACAACGGCGTGAAGGTGGATCCGAACTCCTTGTTTGACGTGCAGGTCAAACGGTTGCATGAGTACAAGCGGCAGCACCTGAACGCGCTGCACATTCTGAACACGTATTTGGACTTAAAAGAGAATCCCAACCTGGATATTCAGCCGCGCACGTATATCTTCGGTGCCAAATCGGCACCCGGGTATTTCCTTGCCAAAGAGATCATTCGGTTTATCTGCAAGCTGTCCGAAGAGATTGAAAAGGATCCCGTTGTGCGTGAAAAACTGAAGGTGGTGTATCTGGAGGATTACCGCGTGACGTTGGCGGAATTGCTGATGCCGGCGGCAGATATCAGCGAACAGATCTCGCTTGCGGGTACGGAAGCCAGCGGTACCGGCAACATGAAGCTGATGATGAACGGCGCGGTGACGCTGGGTACCCTGGACGGTGCCAACGTGGAGATCTGCGAGCAGGTTGGCCGCGAGAATATGTTCATCTTCGGTATGACCGAGGAGGAAGTAACGGCGCTGCGTAATCGCGGATACCGTCCTCAGGATTATTGCCAAGCGGATGCGCGTATTGCGCGTGCGGCGGAATTCATGCACCGCGGATTCGGCGGATACACGTACGGCGAGGTGGCACGGTCGCTCACCGAGCGCGATCCGTACATGGTGCTGGCAGACTTTGATGCTTACTGCGAAGCGCAAAAGCACTCGGGCGAGGTGTACCGTGACCGCGCGGCATGGGGGCGTATGGCACTTCTCAACACGGCATGCAGCGGCAAGTTCTCCTCCGACCGTTCGATCCGGGATTATTCCGAAAACATTTGGGGCGGCAGACCGCTGAAATAGCAAAAAAGCCGACGCTTAGGCGTTGTACTCTTAAGGACAGCTTGCTAAAAAATGAGAGAGCATTAATCCCTATTACTAATTGCTAGACGATAGGGCGACAATATGAAAACAAAGAACTCCTCATAAAACGGTGTGCGCCGTCTATGAGGAGTTCTTTGTTTGGTGCGTTTTAACTTCAGGAATCAAATTTGCGAAGTAACAATTACTTTGAATATAATTCTATCTCTAGTTTATCCTTTATAATTGTTCTGCTTATATCTAATTTGAAAAGTTCAATATTTGTGATTTTAATATATGAAATATCATCTGTGTTAGAAATGCCATAAAATTGTGCTTTGGTTAAATCACCATACTCACGGATATCTTTTCCTATCATATTGTTAATTCGATTGTATCTTAAATGTTCCCCAAAAACATTATATTCAATAACTTTTCCAGAGTTTGTCATTACAATATATTTTGAATTTTCAGTAAGAGCTATTCCATATGTGTCATTAGTTATAGCAATTCTTGCTGTAAAAGTTACAGCATCATCGGTTAGGGGTAACAATGAAACATTCGAAATATCAACATACGAGTTTAACTCTTCTATGTATTCATTGCCGATTTCATCGATATGTAAGAAGTTTTGTTTGAATTCAGCAAGTTCGCTATTATTCTTTTGAATAAAACTAGAACAGCATAATATTGATAAGACAATACAAAGTATAGCAATCACAATATTTAAAGCTATACCCTTTGTTTTTGTTTTCTTCAGTTGCTCTGTATTAGCAATCCAATTATTCTTTTCATTTTCAACTTCTGCCTTTTTTTCTTCAAGTTTAGAAATAATAGGTTGAACCCACGAAAAGAAATCTGCTTCTGTTCCATCAATCGTTATCGGTTCTTTCATTTGTGAATAAGCAGATAATTTTTCAAAGATATTATCAATATCGAACATAGAATATTTACTGGTGTTTTTTGCAAATCGATATTCAAGAGTTCTGCTAACGCTTCTTAGTTCACAAATATCAATTTCTTCATTTGAGTTTGTTACTCGAATGTTACAATCGTAATTCGTAAAAACAATGCACGAGTGTATCGGTGTTTCGGGAAACAACTTTTTTAAAGCCTGAATATGATACTTGTTTTGTTCTATTGGATTTTTAAATGTGTTATTTTTAACTGTTCTAAAATATTGTGTCCAAATTGCATCAGTATCTTTACCATAAATGGTGCCTTTATAGTGTTTTATTTCAAAAACATATAGGCCGGTTTCGTGAATTAAAACAAGGTCAATTTCAGTAGTCTTTGAGTTTTCAGCAGGCACATTTAAATTCATTAAGATTTTCCCATTGCCTGTTATTGATTTATACAATTCGCAAAAAAGCAAATATTCTCCAAAATAACCTTTGCCACGCTCATCCCAGATTTGCTTTTGCTGTTCTATATCTATATTTGTCAGTTGAGTGTAGATGGTTTTAACATCCATTTAGCATTCTCCTTCAAATTTGTTAGTTAATTATATTACAAATCGCCCAAAAACGCAATAGCATATGAAATGCTTGCCGGATCACTATGGGCGGCTTGTACCATCATCCAGTTTTTAATTAAAGGTTTTAGGTTCTCATAACCAGTGGAAAATGTGATATACATTTTCCCTGCTTGTTACGATATAAGACAAAAGAAGAAGCCTCCCTTGTGTAAAGGGAGGTGGCAAAAATCTTTGATTTTTGACGGAGGGATTGTTAGCCATCTGCACTTAACAATCCCCCAGTCTTTTTGCTTTTCAAAAATCCAGCCCCCTTTACACAAGGGGGCATTTTTTACTGTCTTTAAGAGTATGACTTATTGCGGTGGCTTTTTTTGTGTAGGAAAAATGTGATGGCGTTTGCGGCGATGCCCGTAACAGTGCCGTCTATGCCGAGCGGTTGTGACAAGACGGTGTTCCACAAAAGACACGTGATAAAGCCGACAAATGCGCTGCACAAAAACGTTCGGTCGTTGGCGCGCACACCGAGCAGGGCAGCGGCAAGGGGAACCAGTACCACGGGGCTCCAGAAAGAATAGGCGAGCAGCAGGATGGAGAAAACGTTCGGCACGCAAAGTGAAACGACCACGGCGGCGATGCCGGTTGTGAGGTTGACGGCGCGCAACAGGTGCAGTTGTTTTGCGTCGGACAAGTGCGGGCGTGAGGGGAGAATGGCATCGCAAACCAAGCCGACGGTGGCACCGTTTAAAAAGCCGTCGGCTGCAGAGAGAATGATGGAGACCATGGCCGCCATCAGCACGCCGCGGATGCCGATGGGGAGTATGGCGAGGATCAAATCGGGCATGGCGGTGGCGGCGGTATCGGTTACCTGCAGCGCGCGTGCCGCCAAGCCGATGCCGGCGGTGACGAGAAAGAACGGTAGCGAAAACAGCCCGCTTGCGATGGTGCCGCGCGCGGTGGCGCGCGGTGTTTTGCCGATGAGCAACCGCTGCATATACGGCGGTGCCAACGCTTCGCCGCACATCAGGGAAAAAAACAGCGAGAAAAACGCGGCGGGGGTGCGCCCGTTGAGTGGGGACAGCAGTTCGTGTGGAAGCTGCGCGGTGAGGGTGGCCACACCGCCGCCTTTGCAAATGGCCGCGATCAAAAGTGCAGGCATACCGATCGCCAGCAAGAAAAACTGGATCATATCGGCGAAGATGACAGAACCCAAGCCGCCGAACGTGGTATAGATCAGCACGATGCCGCAGCCGATGAGGGTGCCGACGGTGGGGGTGACGCCCAGCAGGGTGTGGAACACAAGGCCGATGGATTCCATTTGTGCGCCCACCACGCCGGCGCAGCAGAGAAAGGAAAACACGCCGGCGACAAAGCGGGCGGAGGGGCCGTAGGCTGTGCCGAGCACACCGCCGACGGTGGTGGCGTTTGGGAAACGGGCGACGCCCGGGACCAGCCATTTGCCGATGAGTATCATGCCGATGCCGAAACCGAACAGTGCGAGCGCGGTGCCGATGCCGTTTTCGAACGCGGCGGCGGCATTGCCGGAGGAATACCCGCCGCCGATGAACGAGGCGGAGAGGCTGGCAAAGATGACAAACGTGCCGTATTGTTGGTTGGCGGCGGAAAAATCGGCGGCGTTGCGAATGTGCTGCCCGCCGCGCAAGCCGATGAGTACCAACACGACCAGGTATGTGAGTACGATCAAACGATCCAACATAAAAAAGCCTCCCTTGTTGGTATGTGTATGACCAAAACGAGAGGGATAGACGAAAAACGCGCGCCCCCAAGCTTTGCGGGCGCGCGTTTTTGGTTGGGAGGGGTTA
>JAZQIV010000102.1:0-7508 GCA_045541305.1 Acutalibacteraceae bacterium
GATCTTACGATCATCGCCTTTTTTGTTCTGTAAATTATTCTTCGTCCTCGCAGCAATCGCAACCGCAGTCGCAATCGTCCTCGCAGCAATCATCCAGATCAAATTCCAGGTGTTTGCCGCAGATCGGGCATTCCACGCCGCCATCCAGCAACGTTTCCTCATCCACCGAGAATTCCTCATCGCAATTTGGGCAGGTGATTTCATAGAATTCTTCATCACCACAGCAGCAATCGCAATCGTCCTCATCGTCATAATACTCGGTTTCCAGAGCATCCAGATCCTCATCGATGGTGTCAACCTGCTCGCCCAATTCCTGAACAGTAGCTTCCAGATCTTCCACGCTCAAAGCAACGTCCGACAGAACGTCCATAACCGCTTTCCAGATCTTGCCGTCTTTGGATTCAGGATCGACGCCGAGGCCTTCCAACAAGCCTTTTAAATAGGCAACTTTTTCCGTGATCGTCATAATTCTTAACCTCCCAACAGTTGTTTATGCGCGCTCCATGTATTCGCCGACACGTGTGTCAACACGAATCATTTCGCCTTCATCAATGAACAACGGCACGCGAATCTCTGCACCGGTTTCCAACGTAGCGGGTTTCGTTGCGTTGGTGGCGGTATCGCCTTTGAAGCCGGGGTCGGTTTTGGTCACTTGCAATTCGACAAAGTTCGGGGGTTCCACGCCAAACACCTTGCCCTTGTAGGACATGACCTTGCACACCATGTTCTCTTTCACAAACTTGAAGTTATCGGACAAAATGTCGCTGTTGAGCGGGATCATCTCGTACGATTCAAGATCCATGAAATAATATAGACCGCCATCGTTGTAAGAGTATTCCATTTCCTTTCTCTCAACAAACGCAGTCGGGTACTTATCACTCGGGTTGAAAGTGCGCTCCACCACCGTACCGGCAATCACATTGCGGATCTTGGTGCGGACAAACGCAGCACCCTTACCGGGTTTGACGTGCTGGAACTCCACGATCTGATACACGTTACCTTCCATTTCAAAGGTTACGCCGTTACGAAAATCGCCTGCAGAAATCATTTCAAAATCCTCCATATAAACATACTGCATATATTTTACCCTATATTTTTCTGTTTTGCAAGCATATTTTAAAAGAAAACGAAAAAAGCAGGCAGTCTGCCGACTGCCTGCCCTGTTTTTATTCCTCTTCGCCCTGATATGCATCAATAATCTTCTTGGCAACCTGCATGGGCGCTTCCTCATACCGTGCAAAGCCGGTGGTAAAATGTCCGCGACCTTGGGTGGTTGAACGCAGCATCTTGGAATAATCCGCCATTTCAGCCATGGGGACTTCGGCCGATACACAAGTCATATCCGGCTCATCCGCCGGGTTCATGCCGATGATACGGCCGCGGCGTTTGTTGATATCACCCATGATGTCGCCCGTGGTATCGTTGGGGACGTATGCAAATAACGTGCTGATGGGCTCCAGCAACACCGGAGAAGCTTTGGCGATACCTTCCTTATAAGCCAGCGAAGCCGCGGTTTTAAACGCCATTTCCGAAGAATCCACCGGGTGATACGAACCATCCACCAGCGTCGCCTTGACACCAACAAGCGGGAATCCGGCCAAAACACCGTGCTTCGCACTATCACGCAAGCCTTTTTCGACAGCGGGGAAATAGTTCTTCGGAACCGAGCCGCCGAACACCGTTTCTTCGAAGACCAATTCTTCGCTGTCACACGGCTCGAATTCGATCCACACGTCGCCAAACTGGCCGTGACCGCCGGATTGCTTCTTATGACGGCCCTGAACTTTGACCTTACCGCGAATGGTTTCACGATATGGGACTTTGGGATCTTTGAGCACCACGTCCACACCAAATTTGCTCTTGAGCTTGGAAACCGTGACATCCAGGTGCTGTTCACCCAAACCGGACAAGATTTGTTCACGCGTTTCGCTGTTGAGTTCCAGCGAGATCGTGGGATCTTCTTCCTTTAAGCGATTGAGACCTGCCACAATTTTTTCTTCGTCGCCTTTGTTCTTGGCGTAAACCGCCATGGACAGGGACGGTGCTTCAAAATTCACGGTGGGCAGAATCACGGGGCGAACCGGAGCGCACAGGGTATCACCGGTGTTGGTAACCGCCAATTTGGCAACCGCACCGATATCACCCGCCACCACGCACGGAACCTCTTCCTGCCGTTTACCGCGGACCAAGAAGAGCTTACCGAGTTTCTCGGTGGTGCCGGTACGCATGTTCAGTAAAACGCTATCCGGTGTAACCTTACCGCTGATAACCTTGAAATACAACAATTTACCGACAAAGGGATCCACCACAGTTTTGAAAACGATTGCGGTGGTTTGAGCCTGCTCATTCACCGTTAGGTGGACTTCTTCCCCATTGGTATCCACGCCGGTTTCACCGGCAACGGTTTCCGCCCACGGTGCGAGCCACATCAGGCCGTTGAGCAGTTGGTCGATACCTTCAAGCATCTGCGAAGAGCCACAATAAACGGGGCAGATTTCGCCGCGGCGAACGCCTGTTGCCAAGCCAAGGATCAACTCGTCAGGTGTGAAATCCACACCGGAGAAATATTTTTCCATCAATTCTTCGCTGGTTTCTGCCACCGCTTCATAAATTGCGGTACGCAGACCATCCAAGCGGTGACCCATATCGGGCAAATGGCACTCGGTAGCTTTGCCGTTTTCGTATGTATACGCCTTATATTCCAAGATGTTGACATAGCACACAACTTTGTGGTTTTCCACGTACGGAACCACCAACGGACAAACGGTCGGGCCGAACTTGGTCTTCATTTCTTCGAATACTTTATAGAAATCGGCATGCTCGCTATCCAGCTTATTGACAAATAACAATTGTGCGATACCTTTTTTTCGTGCGGCCGCCAATGCCTTTTGTGCGCCAACGGTGACACCGCTTTTGCCGGAAATCACGATCACAGCGCTACCGGCAGCGCGAATACCCTCGCACATGCCACCGGCAAAGTCAAAGGAACCGGGAGTATCCAACAAATTGATTTTGGTATCTTTCCATTCCACCGGTAACAACGACAACGAAACAGATGCCTGACGTTTGATTTCTTCGGGATCAAAATCGCAAATGGTATTGCCGTCCGCCACCTTGCCCAGGCGATCGGTTAAGCCGGTGGAATACGCAATGGCTTCCGCCAGGGAGGTTTTACCGGAACCGGCATGACCGACAAGTGCGACGTTGCGAATGTGTTTAGCAGTATACTGTTTCAAGAGTAGGTCCCCTTTCTGTAAGTCGGTTGCGATGCACACAAAACCGACATTTCCCAACAAAAATAAGCAATAATACACAAAAATATTATACGCCCATGATTGTTCTTTGATAATTATAACCTATAGATTTTGAAATTTCAACCACAAATATGGTAAAATATAAAAAAATCCCCTCTGCATAAAAGCAGAGGGGTATTTTTTGGTAGAAATGACGGATTTACGAACGAGAGAAACTGAAAGCAGCGACCGCAGAAAGCAGTGCAAACACAACCGTTAATACAATGCCGTACAGCGGCGGAAGCATGACGTTCACACTGAGCGCCAGCAAGGCAGCCATGACACAGCCGATTGCGCCAAAGACACCTTGCATCACATTACAAAAACGCGAGCCGACACGCAAACGGCGGCAGTGTGCCACCGCCTGCAACATTCCGCACACATTACCAACGGAAAGTATGCCCGTTTTTTCGCAATCCGAAACACCATCCACCATGCCTTCGTACGACCGACCGGCGGGTGCGCTCAGCAGCTCCACGTAGAACCCATTCAAATCAAAGGTGGAAGCAAGCAAATGCTCCGTCACGTTTGGATCGCAGGTGCGCACCAGCAGTGTAACGCGACGATTGGTGAGATCGGTCAAGGTCTTTTTCACTGTCGGATCCGCAATATAGCTAACAACAAACATGGCGGATAATTCGCCGGCAATGGATAAATACACCAACTGTCTGCCACCCTTGGCATACCGTTCTTCGTAATCCTTGGACGGAATGTCGATGCCGTGATTATCCAGCAAGCGGCGATTACCGATCAACACGCGACGGCCACTCACCCAGCCGGACAAGCCCATATCCTGTTCATACACCAACGTATCCACTTCGTGCAGCATGTCCACTTTATTGACGATCATGCGGCGGAACATGTGCGACAACGGTCCGCCTGCACGGATGGACACGGAAGCCGCATCCAGAATCGCCTCATCAATACGCGTTCCCGAGAACGTTTTAATACCGTGCAGCAACACGGCGTTTTCAGGGAATAAGTCAATCGAATCCAAGGCTACGGCGTGAGCAGCCCCAAACTCGCGCACGGCATCGTAACCGAGGATGGCCGTTGCCTGTTTGCGCAACGTGCGGTCGGAGGATGCCAAAGCTGCACGGAGATATAGCACGATCAAAGCCGGTGATGCCACCGCTATCACCGCACACAACAAGGTGACGGCAGGCATCCAGGCAGAAACGCCGTTAATCAGCCAGTAAGCCAGCGCCGCAACAAAAGCCAGCGCTGCCATGATAGGTGTATACCAGCGCACAAAGGCGTGTCCGCTTTGCGCATCCACAGCACTACCCATGAAATCCACACAAGCCCCTGCTTTGCGGAAATAGGCCACACGCGGAATGCCAAGCGCCACGGCAGGGCGACCGATTTCTTCGGCAAGGGATTCGTTTTCAATGCGTTTACCGACACACTTCTCGCCCTGCGAAACGGCAAGCGGGAAGGTGCACATAAAGCGATCCGCCTCCACTTTTTGCGCAACCAGCAGCAGCAAAAGCGACAAGCCGGTCACCGCTGTGAAGAGTGGAGTTGTACCATCGGTAATGCCGGTTGTGTTCAAAAATTGCAAAGCTGTGTGCACAAGCGTGACGATTGCCGCCAACGCAACACCGCTTTCTGCCGTAATGTAGCTAAACAAGCCGGATAAGCCGTGTTTGATTGCTTTGCGCGACACCGCCAAGATAACACCAAACAAAGCCAAATGAATGATCAAGTACGTGACGGGGTTCATGGAGATTGCCGGCGTGGCAAAGGACAAAATGGCAATCAAACACAAAATGAACTCGGCAGCAGCTGCCACAAACAGATTCACGCCGGCTGTACGCTGCGCAGCCTGCAGATTCTGACGCAAAGCGCTGATTTCCTGAGAGGTCATCGGTTTTTGCGGTTCTTCTGCCTGTTCTTCCGGTTCCTCCAGCGGGGTTTCGGGGTACACCACCTCGCCACGCTCGACCGGCTCTTCTTCCGCCTGTTCCGCTTCGGCACGCTCGTGCTCTTCGCGCTTTTGCGAAAAGCTTTCGATCTGTTCCCGACGAATCCGACGCAACGCTTCATCTTCGCCTTCTTCCGGCTCCTCTTCGCTTTCAAAACCGTCCAGCAACATTTGCGTTGCTTGCTCGGGAGCTTCCTCTTCTTCGTCAGTATCCTCTAATACCCGTGTTTTTTGCGAAACCGATACTTCACGCGTATCGTCCATGGTCTCATCGCCGTAAACCTTGATCTCATCCTCTTCCTCATCGGGTTCAGGATCGATCGGTTGCAGATCGGCTACCGTATACAGCGGAACATCATCATTTTTTTCCTTACGGCTGCGGAAAAGGCTGCGACGCTTCCGCTCATGCGCCGCTTTGCGCGGTGCCGCCGGTTCGCTGTATTCTTCGTCAACGGCTACCACCGTGGGGAATTCCGTGGTATTGATTTTTTCCGTTTCTACCACATCCGCACCTGCTTTTTGCGGTGTTGCGGATTGCTGTTCTTTCATTCCATTCACCCTTATCCTCTGTCATTTCAGGCCCAGCCGTTGGCGCGCCACTTCATATACCATGATTCCACAAGCAACCGATGCATTTAACGAATTGATTTTTCCGCGCATCGGTAAGGAAACAATTTGATCGCATTCTTCTTTGACCAAACGCGTCATGCCGTGACCTTCGGAACCGACCACCAACGCAACCGCACCGGAAAAATCGGTTTGGCACCACGTTTGCCCATCCATATCCAGGCCATACACCCACACGCCGCGCTTTTTGAGTTGTTTGAGCGTTTCCGTGATGTTGGCAACCCGTACAACCGGCATGTATTCCACCGCGCCGACAGACGTTTTGTAAACCGTGGAAGTCAAACCCACTGCACGACGCTTCGGAATGATGACGCCGTGGCAGCCGGCCGCTTCGGCGCTACGCAGAATGGCGCCCAGGTTGTGCGCATCCTCCAATTCATCACACACAATGACAAACAAAGGCTCGCCCGCTTCTTCCGCCCGTTTATATACGTCTTCCATCTGCGCGTATTCTTTGCAAGCGGCAAAGGCAATGACACCTTGATGGTTAACCCCGCCAACTGTCGTTAATTTGCGCGCATCGACTTCTTTAACCGGTATTCCCCGTTCGCGGCAAAGACCGCGGATCATGCCGATGCTGCCGCCGCGTTCGCCCTTGGCGATCCACAGGCTGTCCAGCGCGCGTTCCGAACGCAACGCTTCTGTGACTGCATTACGCCCGATGATCCGATCCTCCTCCAAACGAGGCATTTGTTCTTCTGTATGCGACTGCTGCATACGATAAAACCTCACAATAACCCAATATTTATCTTATTGTATCACATAACTTCGAAAAATGGAATACCGAATTACGGATTTTTATCGACAAATTCATCAAAACGTGGTACACTATAGCATAGTACTGAAACGAGGTGTACATTATGAAAATCGCTGTTATCACAGGCGCATCCTCCGGGCTGGGCGAAGAATACGTCAAGCAGGTAACCGAGCAGTTGCCGGATATTGAGGAGATTTGGTTGATTGCGCGCCGCTTGGAGCGTTTGGAAAAGATCGCTTCCCGTTTTCAAGCTCATCGCTTTCGCTGTTTTTCGTGGGATTTAACCGATGTGAAAAGCTTTGAAGCCTATCGGAAAGAATTGGAAACCGAAAAGCCTGAAATCCGCTTGTTAATCAACAATGCGGGATTCGGCAAGCTCGGCAACGTGGCGGATGCCGATTACACAGAACAAATCGGCATGGTGGAGTTGAACTGCCGCGCATTAACGGCCTTTACAACGCTGTCGTTACCGTATATGCCAAAGGATAGCGGTATACTTAACGTGTGCTCCATTGCCTCGTATGCGCCAACTCCGCGTATGGCGGTATACGGTGCCACCAAATCGTACGTTGCTTCGTTTTCCAAAGCCCTGCGGGAAGAATTAAAGCCGCGGGATATCGCGGTCTTAACCGTGTGCCCCGGCCCGATGGCGACCGACTTTTTGGAGGTGGCGGATATTGTGGGACGCTCCCGCACGTTTGAAACGTTGCCCTATTGCCACCCGCAACAGGTTGCTAAAGTTTCCCTTATGCGCTTGCTTCGCAAAAAGGCATGGTATACAAACCGTGTGTTTTATAAATTCTATCGCATTCTCGGCAAGCTTCTCCCCCACTCTTTTGTGATGAAATTCAGCAAAACCTAAAAAAAGTGATGAGGGGGGCGGCCGCCCGTTTTTGTTCCTCTT
>JAZQIV010000103.1:0-5394 GCA_045541305.1 Acutalibacteraceae bacterium
TGGAGATAAGCGGGATCGAACCGCTGACCTCTTGAATGCCATTCAAGCGCTCTCCCAGCTGAGCTATACCCCCATGTTGTCGTTGGCGACGTGACTTACTCTATCACATTTTTTACGCCTTGTCAACCCTAAAAAACCTACCCGCTGAAAAATTTTTAAAATTTTTTGAAAAAAGTGTTGACAATGAAAAATTTTCTGCTATACTGAGATTGTAATCATTACAAATCAGTAACGGTTACAGAACGGAGGGCGCATATGAACAAAGAAACCTTAGGCGCTACACTCCGGCAGCACGGTATATGTCCCACGCAGCAACGCCTGGCGGTGTATGAGTATTTGCAGCAGCACCGCACGCACCCCACCGTGGATGCGGTATACCAGGCGCTGGTTAAGGAGCAGCCGTCGTTATCGCGCACCACGGTGTACAACACCATGCGCGCCTTGACGAACGCCGGTTTGATCCGCGTCGTAACGATTGATCCCGATGAACAGCATTTTGATGCCGGCATTGAGGATCACGGGCATTTTCGCTGTAGCCATTGCGGCACAGTGTATGATTTCCCGCTATCGGCCGATACGGTTCGTCCCCTGCTCCCTGATGGGTTTTCGGTTGCCACCTGGGATATTTATACAAGCGGTGTCTGCCCACATTGTCAAAAAAGCGTATAAAAACAAAAATTAAAGTTTTGGAGGAATTGGTTATGAAAAAGTATGTTTGCTTAGTTTGCGGTTACGTGCACAACGGTGATGCGGCTCCCGCCGCCTGCCCGATCTGCCAGGCTCCGGCGGAGAAGTTCAAAGAAGCGGCTCCCGCACCGGCTGCCAAGGATGACGCACCCGTCGCTTCCACCGGCTACAAATGGGCGGATGAGCACCGCGTAGGCGTGGCACAGGGCGTCGAGGATGAGATCATCGAAATGCTGCGCGCCAACTTCAGCGGTGAATGCTCCGAAGTCGGCATGTACTTGGCGATGGCGCGTGTTGCGCATCGCGAAGGCTATCCCGAAATCGGTCTTTACTGGGAGAAAGCGGCTTACGAAGAAGCGGAGCACGCTGCTAAATTTGCGGAATTGCTGGGCGAAGTGCTGACCGACAGCACCAAGAAAAATCTGGCAATGCGTGTAGAAGCGGAGCACGGTGCTACCGACGGTAAAATGATCCTCGCCCGCAAAGCGAAAGAGCTCGGTTACGATGCGATCCATGATACTGTCCACGAAATGGCAAAGGACGAAGCGAGACACGGTCGCGCGTTTGAGGGCCTGCTCAACCGTTATTTTAAATAATTCCGATCGGTCGGCACCACACCTGCCGCCCCCTCATAAAACTCAGCAACACGGGCGGATGGACTTTCTATCCGCCCGTGTTTTTTAACCCAACCATAAAGAAGGTGAATTTCTCATGACAAAACGCATTTTTCTCGGTTTCACAGCTCTATTCCTCGTGTTGGTGTTATCGGCTTGCGGCGATGCCGCTTTACAAGCCGGCACAACCACGTCAACCGTTTCAACAACTACTGTATCCACGCAGGAATCCGGCACCACTTCGCAGCCTTCCGGCACAACCGTGATACGCCCCATTACCCGCGATCAAGCCAAAGCGATCGCGCTGCAGCACGCCAAGCTCACCGAAGCGAACGTGCGGCGCGTGGAAGCGGAACGGGATCGTGAACGCGGCGTTTTGGTGTATGAGGTGGAATTTGACCATCAAGGCTACGAGTATTCGTATGACATCCACGCCGAAACGGGCGAGGTTTTATGGTTCGAAAAGGAATTGGACGATTAACAAAAATGTAAGCGGAGTGAGAAATTCTCACTCCGCTTTTGCTTACTCCTTCACCGGGTACCCCGCAGCGGCGACAGCCGCTTTTGCTAACACATCCGCCGCATCCACCGTACCGTCCGTTGGGATGCCGTACCGTTCAAACCCGATCGGCAGTTCCGTGCAGCCGAGCACGATACGCTGCGCACCCGCCAGTTGCATGCGCTGCATTTCGGCAACGATCGGCGCCGTTTCAAACGATGCGGCACCGGCTTTGACACCGTCGTAAATCAAGCCCATAACGTCCCGCTGTGCATCCGCTTCGGGGAAAATGGTTTCGATGCCGTATTCCTGCAACACCTTTTGGTACACCCCCGCCGATACCGTGCCACTGGTGGCAAGAAGCCCCACGCACCGCACGCCGTCGTTTGCCAAGGCTTTGGCGGTTTCACGGATCATGTGCAGGATCGGGACCGGCGATAATTTGGCGATCTCCTCGTAAAAATAATGTGAGGTGTTGCACGGAATCAGCAAAAAGTCTGCGCCCATGGCCGCTAATTTTTCAGCGGATTCCGCAATATACGGCACCGGTGACTCACCGCCGCCGAGAATGGCTTCGGTGCGGTCCGGAATGCCGGTATGACAATCGATATAAATGCGAATGTGCTCCGCATCCGTGCGGGCATCGGTATGCCGCAACAGTTTATCAAACAAATCCAACGTTGCCACGGGGCCCATACCGCCCACGATGCCGATTGATCGTTTTTGCATACACTCTTCCCCTTTTCCTTTTTGTATTCTATCACAAAAATACGCATCCCGCAAGCAGAATAAAAAATTGTCGAGATGTTGATTTTTCCATTGCGTAATCTGGCAGGATGTGATATGCTTATAAATACCTTATTGTCAAAAACCAAAGGAGGGATGAACGCATGGTCTTCAGTAGCTTGGAATTTCTTTTTGTGTTCATCCCCGCCGTGTTTCTCATATACTATATTGTACCGCAAAAATACCGCAACGTCACGTTGCTGCTCGGCAGCATTGCGTTTTACGTGTACGGAACCATCGACCAACCGCTGTATATTCTCTTGTTTTTGATGTCCTCTCTGGTGAACTGGCTGCTCGGTTTTCGCGTTGGCAAGGATAAAAAGCACCCGCGTTTGTGGCTGGTGATCGGCCTTTTGTATAACTTCGGCTGGTTGTTTGTGTTTAAGTACGCGGGCTTTTTCTTCCGCACAGCGCAAGCTCTGCTGGACCGTGTTTGGCCGTTGTCGGGCGTCAATTTGCCCGCCGTGGACCTGCTGTTACCCATCGGCATCAGTTTTTACACGTTCCAGATCGTATCGTATCTGATCGACGTGTATCGCGGCACAGTGCCGGTTGAACATTCCCTTTTGCGCCTTGCCACATATTTGTACATGTTCCCGCAATTGATCGCCGGTCCCATTGTCACGTATTCCTCGATGCAGGAGCAGCTGCGTGCCCCCAACATTTCGCTTGCGCGTGTGAACGACGGCTTGCGGGAATTCACCATCGGCCTGGGGCTGAAGGTATTGCTTGCCAACCGCATCGGCAGCTTGTGGAGCGATATCGGCGATATCGGCTACGACAGCATTTCCACCCCGCTCGCCTGGATGGGCGTTGTAGCATTTGCGCTGCAGATTTACTTTGATTTTTACGGTTATTCCCTGATGGCGATCGGCCTTGGCAGAATGCTGGGCTTTGAGCTGCCGCAAAACTTCCGCCACCCCTACACCGCGCTCACGGTCACGGATTTTTGGCGGCGGTGGCACATCACGCTCGGTTCGTGGTTCCGCGACTATTTGTACATTCCCCTGGGCGGCAACCGCGTGCGTGTTCCGCGCCATATTTTCAATCTGTTGATCGTGTGGGTATCCACCGGTTTTTGGCACGGCGCGAACTGGAACTTCATTTTGTGGGGATTCCTCTTCTTCTGCCTGCTGGTGCTGGAGAAGTTTGCCATCAAATCGATTTTGGAACGCTTCCCCGTGTTGGGTCACGGGTATATGATTCTCATCATCCCGCTGTCGTTTTTGGTGTTCGCGGTTACCGATCTGGGTGATCTGGCGATTTACTTTGAACGGTTATTCCCGTTCCTGCCGGGTGAACCCATCAACATCATGGATGGTGATTACCTCAAATACGGCGCCATGTACGGTGTGCTGTTGCTGATCGGCATCGTGTTCTGCACCGAATGGCCGCGCCGCATCTACGAGCGCATAAAGCACACGTTTTGGGGCACATTACTCCTGCTTGCCATTTTCTGGGGATCGGTGTATTATCTCTATTTAGGGCTGAACGATCCGTTCTTGTATTTCCGTTTTTAGGCTCGCGAGCACCGAACGCTTTGCGGTTCCGCTCGCCGCCTTTACCCGTGCGGGTTTGCACTCATTTTTGCAAGGCGATAGCCTTGCGGCAAATTCGCACTTCCCCGCACGAAAAATTCGGCGGCAGAAACTCTTTGACCTGCAAAACGGAAATTTTCGGTATGAGAGGAAGCCGACAAAACGCAGGAATACTCCTGTATTTCAAGTTTTGAGGCAAACTATCACTCGAAAATTTCTTTTGCAGGCGTAAAGGTTTCGACGCTCGCCAGCCTAAGGAGGCACTGACATGAAAAAATGGTTTTCTCATTCGTATATGTGGCTGTTGATCTTGTCGTGCGCAGTCATCGTTCCCACCACGTTGTTGTTGGACGCTTGCAAAAAAGAGCCGGTGGACGAGCCTGTTGACGAACCGAGCATCACCACCACAACCACCACAACAACCACAACCACAACAACAACGACAACAACGACCGCGACAACCACATCGGGCACGATCACAACACCCGGTTCGGAAACAACCAACACAACCGCGTCGTCGGCTGCACCGTCCACCTCTGCCACAAGCACCTCGGCGACGTCCGCTACCACTTCCATCACCTTCCCGGATGCAAACGAGCGCGTGTCCTTCCCCGATACGTTGTTCATCGGCGATTCCCGCACCGTCGGCTTGCGCGATTACGGCAAAACGTCGGACGCCACCTTCTTTTGTGCGGTGGGCCTCAGTTCCAACAACGTCACCACCAAAGCGATCGAGGTGCCCGGCTTCAGCGGTGAGGTTACCCTGAGCACGGTGCTGGAAAGCAAATCGTTTAAGACGGTGTATATCATGCTCGGCATTAACGAGATCGGCGGCACGCTGACCTCCATTGCGAACAAATACCAAAAGACCATTGATCTGGTGCACAGCAAGCAACCGAACGCGATTGTGGTGGTCCAATCCACCCTGCACGTTTCCAAAGCGCGGCACGACAAAGAGATCGCCAAAGGCGGGCACTTTAACAACAACCGCATTGATGACTTAAACGTCAAGCTGGCAGCGCTGGCAAACGGCACCACCGTGCGGTATCTGGATATGAACCCAATGTTTGATGAGGGCGGGTATCTGATGGCAGCGGCGGCCGCCGGAGACGGTATCCACATCAAAGCGAAATATTATCTCCTGTGGCGTTCGTATTTGGACCAGCATCGCATTTCCTGAATCATTCACAAAAAAGCCGCTGCCCCCATGGGGCAGAGGGGTTTCTTATTTGGATATTTTTTCGGAATAATCTTTTTTTTGGATCAAGGC
>JAZQIV010000104.1:0-9274 GCA_045541305.1 Acutalibacteraceae bacterium
AGCGGCGAATTTATCCAGCAACGCTACCACGTAGTCCCACATGCGGGCTTGCTGCTCCGCTAAGTGCAGCTCATCCGCAGTTTTGAGGCGTGCCACCTGCAAACGAACCAGGCGCGGCACGCGCATGCTTTGCAAAAACGACCACAAAGCTGCAGCAAATTCCTCGCCGTTCGGTTGGTTGTGCAAGTGCGATTTCAGTTCTTCCAGCGGGGCCACCAAGCGGTGGCGCAGCAGATTGAGATAGGCAAGATGACGGTCGGCTTTTTCGGACGGTGCGGCATCCAGACCGTCGGGGTGTGCGGTAAAGGGTTCGCGCCATTGCTTACCGCGAATATCCCACGTGAATACGTAGTTTTCCAGCAACGCGGCAGACGTGGCGGAAAAGCCGATCAGCCTGGTTTTGGCAAGGCGCAGAATATCGGCGCTGTCCCACCGATCGATGGCGGCGAGGGCCGATTCCAGCAGCGTGACAAGCGGCTGCGTGACAATGGATTCGCGCAGGTCCATGGTGCAGGGCAAGCCCTCCCGGCGCAGCGCCGAGGCGAGCAATTCCTCATATTCGTGGCCGTTGCGCACCACCACGGTGAAATCGCGACAATAACCGCCGTTTTCACGCAGCAGGCGGCGAATCTCACGTGCCGCAAAACGACATTCCGCCGCGCGGTCCAGGCAGGGGACAACGCACACGGCGTCGGTGGGCTCGGTGTAGGGCTCGGCGGCGGGGGCGAAGCAGCCCGCTTCCAGCGCCTGCAGTGCAGGGTGGGCGGTGCGGTGGTTTTCGCTCAATCGCTTGACGGCAGCCACCGAAACGTGATGCCGTGCCGCCATATCCCGCAAGGCGGCAGCGGTGCGGGCAACCGAAGAAAAGCGACCGAAGGTATCCCGACCCGCCGAAACGGTGTCGGTGCACAAGCACACTGTCAGCGTATCCACCCGCGGTAACAGGCGATCCAGTACACGCAGTTCCTGCTCGGTAAAGCCTTTGAAGCCGTCCATATACACGTGAGCGTTATCAAACAAGGTGCAGGCCGCCATGCGATCCGCCAACACGGTCAGATCGTCCTGCGGGTCGATCAGAGCAGCACTTGCCGCCAACGCTTCGTAAGCACCGAAGATCAGCGCGGTTTCCTCCAATTTTGCACGCAGAATACCGGCGGGCAAGGTTTTGGCGGTATCGTCCAGCTGCTGCGGGGTGACCGTGCATTGCTTGCATTCGGTCAAAAAATCCAGTACCGAGCGCAAATAATCCGCGTTATCCACGTGGCGGCGATATACCGACAACGAATCGGCCACGCTGTGCAATGCCTGACTCATCAACAAAAGCGAAAGTGTGGCGTCCATGCGTTTACCGCACAAGCCGCCGACCTGACGAAACACCGTCTGCGCCAGGCGGGTGAAGCTGAGAACCTGCACACGCTGCGACAAAACGGGGCCGAACTCCGTGAGCAGGCGGCGCTCGTTTTCGAACGAGGCTTGTTCGGGGACGATCAGATATAAGGGGGCGGTATCGCGTTCGGCAGCTTCACGCATTGCTTGATACAAAGCGGTCGTTTTGCCCGAACCGGCGCGCCCGATGATTAACTGCAGCATGACAAAACCACCTCACTTTCTTAAATTTTTGACAAAAATCTTTATTTATTATAGCAAAAGCAACAAACGAAATCAACTGCCATAGGCAGAAGTGTAAAAAAATTCAAAAGACGGTTGACATTGGTTTTGGAAAGGTGTAAACTGAATGTAGCGTATTTTGCATTAGCATATTTGGAATAGGAGAGAATGTTATGAAAAAGGTAATGTCTATTGTTTCCGTGTGCTTGGTACTGGCTTGCGTCATGGTGATGGCGATCGCTCCGGTATCGGCTGCTACCCCGAAAGAAGATATCATCGCGAAAGCGAAGGAATTGATCCCCGCTGCGTATCAGGCTGAGTATCTGCCGCTGCTCGAGAATACCCTGCAGCAGGTGGAGGTTTCCGCTGAGCAGGCAACCGCTGTTATCGCCAACATGGAAGCTGCCAAAGCTGCCATCAAAGAAGATAAAGGCGATTCGATGTCGGATTACACGGCTGCCGAGCAAAAAGCAGTTCTGGCTGAGATAAAAGCTGCCTGCACCACCCTGGGCCTGACCTGCGAGATCACCCCCGCCGAGAAACCCACCCACGAGGGTGACGTGGATTTCTACATTTACGCGGCTGACGGCGATAAGATCGCGGATATTGACTTCGACGTCAAAAAGACCGATTCCGCTGTGGATTACACCATGATCGTGGCGGCTGCCGGTTTGGCAATCGTGGCGGCTGTATCCGCTGTATACGGCAAGAAGCTTGTGGCTTCCCGCTGATCTCACAATGAAATTCCGGTTTGAGAATTTGAGAAAAAGCCCTTTTTTAAAGGGCTTTTTCTTGTTATTACCGTATCTTTTCTCGGTTGCCGCCATCGCGTGCGCGGCGGTGATGCTGTTTGAAACCGTGGTGGCGGAATCGGTGTATTACCAATTGGTGACCGGTCTTGCGGGCGGCGGCTCCTCGGTAAGCGGCGAGGTCACGCCGGATGAGGGTCATCTGCCGGTCATCCGCTACGGCACCCAATGGGCCATGCTGAACGTAGATGGTTGGGAAAACCGCGATATTAAGGTCTTCTTTGGTGACGAGGATGCCCTGCTTAAAAAAGGTGCCGGCATGCGCATGCTTTCTCGCTTTTGCGGGCAGGGCGGCCGCACGGTGCTTTCGGCCCACGTGACCCGCCATTTTGCCGAGATTGAGGATACCAAAATCGGCACGCTTGTGACGATGGACACGATTTACGGCAAATACGTGTACAAAGTGGTGGATACCCTCATTTTCCATTACCAAAACAACGATGCGCTCAAACCCGTGGAAGGGGAAGGGGAAACGCTGTTTTTATACACCTGCTACCCGCGACAAAACGGGTTTCAGTTCCGTTCCCAGCGCTTGGCACTCATCTGCCGCAAAATAGAGGGGAAGGAGTGGCCGACGTATGGATAAACCGATGGTACGCACCGCGCTCGGTGTAGGGCGTTTTGTGATCGCGCTGCTTCTTTGCGTGTCGCTGGCCGCGTCCTTGCTGCTGACCTCTTTGCAGCCGTTGTTGGAACGCCAGCTTTACGAAGCCACCGCCGCGCGTCCGGAATTTGTGGCGGCGCTGCAGGCGGACGTGCAGGATTACCTGGACGGCGAGTGCTTGTTTTACGGGTTGCCGCTGGAAGCGGTGAGCGACGTGCTGACCGCCGATCAAATCAAAGCGGCGGCCGCAGCGCGCATGGCCTCGGTGTATGAGGCGTTGTGCAGCGGCGAAAAACCGGCGGCCGTTACAGTGGATGCTGCACCGTTTGAAGCGGCGATCGCGGCGTATTTTGATACCCTGCCGGTGGAGGAAAAACCGCTGGATACCACGGCTGCCGCCACCATCGCTGCGGATTTTGCCACGGGCCTTGCCGCTGTGATGCAGCTTGGCATTACCGAAAAAATCACCGATATGGCACACCCCGTGTTCGCTGAGCAGTCGTTGCCGCGCCGTGTGCTGAAGCTTGTGCCGTGGTGCATCCTGCTTGCCGTTTTGTGTGCGGCGATCGGGTTGATTCCCGTGCGCAGTACCCTGCGTGCCCGTGCTTACGGCGTGGCGGGCGCCGCGTTTGTGGGCAGCGCCTTGGCGGCGGTTCCCACCTGGTTGTTTGTGGGGCTGGATTTCCCCGCAAGCATCGCCTTGGGCGATTCCGCCTTGCGGGAATACGTGCGGCTTTGCCTGTACACCGTGCTGGATCGCATGACGTGGATCACCACAACGGCGTTTGTTGTGAGCGCCGTGCTGCTTACCGCTTCCGTTGTGTGGGTGGTACGCAAACAGAAAGCATAAAGAACGCGCCCGATCATAACAGATTGGGCGCTTTGGTTATGAGTAGATACGCTGCTGCTTGCAGCAGGATGAGGGTGGGCAGCCCCAGCATGAAGCGCTTGTGCAGGGTTTTGTGGCGGATGCACAGCATGGTCAGGTACACAGCCCCGCTTCCACCGAGCAGCGCCAGCACAAAAAACGAGGCTTCCGGCAGGCGATGCGCCGCACGCTTGGCGGCGCATTTATCCGCGATCGTGACAATTATCGCGATTGCCGAAATCACAGCCAAGTATATCCAAAACGGTTGCATGTACATCCTCCTTGAAAAATCAAACGGGGCAGACGCATGAAGCCTGTCCCGTTTTTGTGTGGAGCGGAAGACGGGAATCGAACCCGCGTATTCAGCTTGGGAAGCTGACATTCTACCATTGAATTACTCCCGCGTGTAAACAGTATCGTATCACACTTGCGTGCAAAAAGCAAGAGTTTTTTGCTGTTGGATTGTGGGAAATTTTGTGGAAAACTTGGTTGAATGTTGAAAGTCGGTTAGTGCGTTTGGATACGGATTAAAGAAAGGGATTTGGATAAGGATACGGATTAGGATTTGGATTCGGATTAGGATTAGGATACGGATTCAGGCGGACAAATTGCAGCAAATTGCGGCGACTTGCCGCGACTTGACAAATTGTTGAAAGTGTGAAGAAATCTTGAAAAACGGCTTGAAATGTGGTATAATAGAGTAACCTACTTTTCGAAAGGATCTGATCGTGTGAGAATTTATAACGACATCACGGAGCTTGTGGGCAACACCCCGCTTGTCAAGGTGCGTGGTGATGAAGGCGCTTGCGCGCAGATCCTGGCAAAGCTGGAATATCTTAACCCCGCGGGCAGCGTGAAGGATCGCGTGGCTCTTGCTATGCTGAACGATGCCGAAAAACGCGGCGTGCTGCAAAGCGATTCGGTTATCATTGAGCCCACCAGCGGCAACACCGGCATTGGCTTGGCGGCAATCGCTTCGGCGCGCGGATACCGTGTGATACTCACCATGCCGGATACTATGAGCGAAGAACGGCGCACCCTGCTGCGCGCTTACGGTGCGGAGTTAGTGTTAACCGATGGCAAGCTGGGTATGGCGGGTGCCGTGGAAAAAGCAAACGAACTTGCGACATCCATTCCGCACAGCTTCCTTCCCGATCAGTTTGGTAACCCTGCCAATCCCGCCGCACACGTGGCAACCACCGGCCCCGAAATCTGGAACGATACCGATGGCTCGGTGGATGTGTTTGTGGCAGGTGTCGGCACGGGCGGTACGCTCACGGGCGTGGGGCAATACCTGAAATCGAAGAACCCGCAGGTGCGGGTGGTGGCGGTGGAGCCAGCGGGCTCGCCGCTTTTATCGGGCGGCACGGCCGGACCGCACGGCTTGCAGGGGATCGGTGCGAATTTCGCACCGGATACGTTGGATACCACGGTGTATGATGAGATCATCCCCGTGCAGGAAGAGGATGCCTTTGCCGCTTCGCGGCGTTTGGCACACGAGCAAGGCTTTTTGGTGGGTATTTCATCAGGTGCGGCGTTGCACGCGGCACGGCAGCTCGCCAAACGCGCGGAAATGGCGGGCAAAACCGTTGTGGTGCTGCTGCCGGATACGGGTGACCGTTATCTCTCCACCACGTTGTTTGAACAGACGGGAGGCGACGTATGAAGCATCGTGCTTTATCTTACCCCAAACTGTTGGCAGGCGGATTTTTACTGATGATTTTGTGCGGTGCTGTGTTGTTATCGCTGCCGATTTCTTCCAAAAGCGGGGAATTCACTCCGTTTTTAACCTCGCTGTTCACCGCCACCTCCGCCAGCTGTGTGACGGGGCTCGTTATGGTGGATACATATTTGCATTGGTCGGTGTTCGGCCAGTTGGTCATTCTTACGATGATTCAAATCGGCGGTATCGGGTTTATGACGCTTATGACCGCCTTTTCGCTGGCGCTGCACCGCTCCATCTCGCTGCGTGAGCGCACGCTGCTGAAGGAGAATTTCAACATGCCGGAAATCGGCGGCATGGTGCGGCTGACCAAGCGCATTCTGCGCGGCACCCTGTTGGTGGAGCTGTGCGGCGCGGTGATATTATCCGCGTGCTTGATCCCGTCACTCGGTGTGGGGGAAGGTATATACACGGCGGCGTTTGTGTCCGTTTCCGCGTTTTGCAACGCAGGCTTTGATCTGTTTGGGCGGTACGGTGCGTTCACGTCATTGGTCCCGCTTGCGGATAACGCGGTGCTGATCGTGACGGTTGCATTGCTCGTTCTGATCGGCGGTATCGGGTTTATTGTGTGGGACGACGTGCTCTGTCACCGTTTCCGTTTTCGCAAATACCGCTTGCATTCCAAGATCGCTCTTTGTACAACGGTACTTATCACGGTGGCGGCAACGGCTTTGTTTTTGGTGTTGGAACGCGATTTCACGGGCGCCGATATGCCGTTTTTAAAACAACTGTTGCATGCGTTTTTCGATTCCGTGACACCGCGCACGGCGGGCTTCAATGCGGTGGAAATTTCCGAAATGGCGCCCGCCTCCAAGCTGCTCAGCGTCTTTTTGATGATGGTGGGCGGCTCGCCCGGTTCCACGGCAGGCGGCCTTAAAACCGTGACGGTTGCGGTGCTGCTCATTTGTGCGTTCAGCAATCTGCGCCGCCGCTCCGGGTACAACGTGTTCGGAAGGCGCTTGCCGCGTGACGTGCTGGAAAACGCGGTGTCGGTGCTGATGACGTACGTTGTGTTGTTGATCGTGGGTGTCACCGTTGTGTGTGCCCTGCAGCCGGAACAATCTTTTTTGGATATTTTGCTGGAATGTGTGTCGGCACTGAGCACCGTCGGCATGACGGCGGGAATCACCCGCGATCTGTTGCCGGCATCACAGGTGGTGCTGATTTTGATGATGTTCTGCGGTCGTATCGGCAGCTTGTCGTTCGCCATGGTCTTTATGCAAAAGCAGCGGCGTGAGATCGCATTATCGCCCGAAGAAACCGTAGGTGTAGGATAAGGAGAAGAAACATGAAGAATTTTTTAGTGATTGGTATGGGTCGTTTCGGTCAGCACTTGAGCCAAAAGCTCACAGAGCTGGGCAACGACGTAATGATCGTGGATGAAAACGAAGAGATTATCAACCGCTTGGCGCCTGACGTGGCGCTTGCCAAGGTGGCGGATTGCAAAAACGAGGAAGTGCTGAAAGCCTTATCGGTGAACAGCTTTGACATGTGTTTTGTGTGCATTGGCAGCGATTTTCAAAGCAGCTTGGAGATCACCAGCCTGCTGAAGGATCTGGGTGCCAAAACCGTTATTAGCAAGGCCAGCACCAAAATTCAGGAAAAATTCCTGCTGCGTAACGGCGCGGATGCGGTGGTGTACCCCGAAAAGGATCTGGCGTACAAGTTGGCGGTGCAGTACAGCGGCCGCAACGTGTACGATTACTACAAGCTTTCGGATCAAATCGCGGTGTATGAAACCGCTGTTCCCAAAGCCTGGATCGGCAAAACGCTGCCGGAGATTGACGTTCGCCGCGTGCACGGCATCAACGTGCTGGCGGTGCGTGCGGGCAACGATCTGCGCTTGGCGGATCCCACCCACCGTTTTGCGGATACCGATCACGTGCTGGTGCTGGGTGAGAACGAGCATATCCGCGCACTCACCAAAAAGACCTGAGAATCAAAAGGACGTTTTCAAAATGCCGTATTTGTATCTGTTGGGTGCCATGTGCTCCTCCTGTGCACTGAGTACCTGCGGTTTTGCGTTTAACCGCCGAAACGCAGGGAGGCAACACGTAACCAATCTGTACAACCTGATCATCGCCGGCAGTATGGTGGTGTGTTGGGCGCTGATGTACGCCGTGGATTTTTCGTTTGATTGGGGCGTGCTGCCGTATTCGGCAGGGTTTTCGGTGTGTTATACACTTGCCTTGATCGGGCACATTAAGGCGCTCGCCAGCGGTTCGGTGGCGCTTACCGCGTTTGTGAAGCAGTTATCGCTGGTGTGCGTATCGCTTTGGGGGTTTGTATTTTGGCAAACGCCTCTCACGGTTAACGTCGGCATTGGGCTGGTGCTGATTACGGTTGCGCTGGCACTGTGCTTTTTTAAGCAAAAAACAGCGGGAACGGCAGCCGCTGTGGTGACCGCCAAATGGTTTGGCTATGCAGCACTGCTGCTTGTTGGCAACGCGGGCTGCTCCATTGTTCAGAAATACCAGCAATTTGCGTATAACGGGCAGCACGGCACCATGCTGATGGTGTTCGCCTCGCTTTTTTCGGCGGCAATTTGTTGGCTTATCAGTTTGCACGAGGATAAGCGCGAATGGAGAATCACGGCCAAAACGTCATGGTACCTGCCGGCAGGTGCCGGCTTTGCCAGCGCCATGCTGAATTTGTTTGTGTTGCTGATGGCTTCCACCACCTTGTCACCCAGCGTGATCTACCCCGGTATCGCGGTGGGCGGTGTGACCTTGACCACCTTGTTTTCGGTGCTGGTGTTTCGCGAGAAGCTCAGCATCCGCCAATGGCTGGGACTCGCCGTTGGTGTGGTGGCGTTGGTGTTCCTCAATCTATCATGAAAACGATTATTCCGTCGTATTACCACACCTTTCGCTGCATTGCCGATCGTTGTCGGCATTCCTGCTGCATCGGGTGGGAGATCGATATTGATGCCGAAACCTATGAACGGTACCGTGGGGTAGAGGGACCGTTTGGGGAGCGGCTGCGCACCGGTATTTGCGGGGGTGATACGCCTTGCTTTCGGTTAACGCAGGACGAGCGGTGCACGTTCTTCCGCGAGGACGGGCTGTGCGATATTATTTGCACGTTGGGCGAAGAGCATTTGTGCGATATTTGCCGCGAGCATCCGCGGTTTTATACCGAAAACGGGGAATACCTGCACGCGGGACTGGGGCTTTGCTGTGAGGAAGTGTGCCGCCTGGTGCTGTGTGAGCCCGTCGCGTTTTTGGACGAAGAAACGGGTGAATCCGTGCCGTTTGATTGCCGCGTGGTTGGTGCAAACGAGCGATATACACCGTCCGAATGGGCGGCCATGTATCGCGGCCTGGAGCGGTTGGATCCTCGTTGGGATGCGTACCTGGACCGCCTGGAAGCGTGCCGCGATTTTGCGGTGCCCACTGCGCTTGATGCGGCGGTGTGGGAACGGCTGCTGGCCTACTTCTTATTCCGCCACACGCATGAGTACGCCGCATTTTGCGTGCATGCGGTGCGGGTGATTCAGACCATTTGTGCGGCTGTCGATGCGGATTTCGATGAACTTTGCGAAATTTGCCGCTTGTATTCCTCCGAGATCGAGTACTCGGACGACAATATCCAATATGTGTATGAAAAAACGGCGGATGCATGAGCATACGCCGTTTTGGTTTACAGGTTATAGTACTTAT
>JAZQIV010000105.1:0-4915 GCA_045541305.1 Acutalibacteraceae bacterium
GCCCTGCTTCCAAAAGGAAGCAGGGCGTTTTGCTATTTTCTTTAACCGCGGCGGCTGCGCAGAACTTCTTCCACAATGCGGCGAATCATCGCCTCATCGGGAGCACCAGCCGGCATGCCGGCTTTGCCGCAGCAACCAAACAACTGCATTTTCTCGGAAACCGATACTTTGATAGCATCGCGGATGGAGGGCAACAGATCAATAATGCCTTTGCCCATATCCGTGAAGTGTGCCAACGCCGCAGCAACAGCCGCAATGTTGATATCGGTAAAGATGTTCACTTTCGAAATACCCATCTCGATACATTTGCGGAAATCTTCGTCCGTCAAACCGGAACCGCCGTGCAACACCAAGGGCGTGGAAACCGTATTGGCAATTCTCTGAATGCGATCAAAATCCAATTTCGGGGGCAGCTTATACGCGCCGTGTGCGGTGCCAACTGCAATCGCCAGTGCATCCACGCCGGTACGCTCCACAAAATCCTTTGCTTCTTCGGGGGTGGTATAGAATTTTGCGGCATCGTCCTGCTGCTCAGCCGTGGCAGCACCTTCCGCACCGCCGACATGACCGATTTCACCTTCAATGGAAGCGCCGTAAGAGTGCGCGATATCCGCCATCTCTTTCACGCGGGCGCAGTTGTTTTCGTAGGTATCGGTGGAGCAATCGTACATGATGGACGAAAAACCGAGCTTGAGCGCTTTGAGGCAGGTTTCTTTATGCAGACCGTGATCCAAATGAACAACAACCGGCACCTTGGCGCGTTTTGCCATCGGGATCAAAATCATCGCCAGATCCTCCAGCGAATTATACGGCAGCAGCACTTCTGCAGTACCGAAAATAACCGGAGAGCCGGTCTCCTCCGCAGCAGCAATGATACCCTGCGCCAGTTCCAAGGTCACCGCATTAAACAAACCAACCGCATAATGGCCTTTTTTGGCTTGGGGTAATATGTCGTTCATGGTAACTAACATAAAAAAGATCCTCCGTTTCGTAATGGATACAATAAAACAGTATCATTATAATATGCTTTGCCATATTTTGCAAGTAGTAAGGCAAAAAACGTGTCGTTTTTTTGCAGCATTACGTTTCCCGCGTCAGCTCTTCAAACAACCGCAAATAATCCGCTTCCGCCTGCGCGAAATCCACAAATGAAAACGTCAAATCGGCAAACCGTGGCGGTTGATTTTTCTGAATCTCACGTCCGGAAATCTCTTTGAATTCATAATATAACAGCGTATCGTCTATTTCGGACATGAGCCGACGTTCCTCTTCCGTCAACACGGGCGTGATCCATTTTCCGTAAATGAGTGTTTGCAGCGTATGTTCAATCTCGCGGTAATACGGCAGCCATTCCTTGACAGGACGCGTGATATCCGAAAGATACGCTTCGCTGGCATCGTGCAGCAAGCAAGCAAGCTGCACACGGCGGGAATATCCGCGAGCGGCGGCTTCCGCTACACAGTTCACGCAATGCTGCGCCACCGAGTAAAAATGAGGAAAATGCCCGTTTGCGCGGCATAAAAGCGACAACGCATGCGCAATATCCGCCATGCGGATATCCTCTGTCACAGGATGAACGGGATCAAACGTATGCCCCGTATAGGTCGTAATGGTACTCATACAAACACCGCCTTTCTCAACAGTATACGGCAAAGACTGCTTCGCTGTCAAGAAGTGTTCAAGGCATCAAAAAGGCTTGACCGCTTTGGCCAAGCCTTTTGATTATTTGTTCAAATACTCAGCTTTGTACAAACGGTTCAGGTTCCGTGCCGACGGATAGATGGATTGCGGGCTCAAGAAATGCGAAAACTCAAACGTGATAATCTTGTCCGCATATTCCTGATGCAAGGAGAGCTTGCGTTTCAATTCCTCAAACGGAATGGGATAATACATACACCGCACATCACGCTCAAACGTTTCGTTGTTCACCCAATGCTCGATATGATATTCCTGACACAGCTTTTTGATGCCGCGGAAATATAACGGCATATCTTCTGTGGGAACCGGGCCGTCCTGGAACGCACAAATATCGATACCATGCCCGCATTTTGCGAAAATGCGCGCCCATTCTTCGGCGTTTTGTTCAGCGGTAAGGTAATCGGAAGCATCAATATTCGCACCTTTGAAGAACGGACTGATCATCACGGGTTTTTCCGGTGTCTTGTCTTTACAAATGGAGGACAAGCCGTTAAACACTTCACAAATATTCAGTTCCTCAATACAGGTTTCCTGCGGGATGTACCAACCGTAGAACGAGGGATAATCGCCGTACCGTGCGTGCACCTCGTCCACAAACAAACGGTTTTTGCGAATCTCCCCTGCGGCGTCACCGTGGTTCCAATCCAGTGAGGAAATGTACATACCCATGATAACTTTCATGTCGCGTTTGCTGGTTTCTTCAAAAATAAATTTGGCAAAATCACTACGATACGGGGTATTAAACGCTTCGGAAGGATAAATGGTTTTGCGACCGTATCCACCGCGGATAAAGATCACGGTATCAATGCCGATTTCCTGCATGTTATCCAGATCCTGCGCCCACTCCTCCAACGACCAGTTAGAAGACGGGATATCGTGTGTGATTTCATCAATAAAAGTGCCGGTAATAGGAGTCATCGTTTTTCTCTCCCTTTTCTTATAACAGCGGCGCAACAGCATCACCGGTTGCGATTTTTGTTAACAGTTCTTCGCAAAGCATGAGGCATCGCGGCAAATGATACGGGCCTTTCCACATGGAACCTTTTTGTACATGCGATACCGTACCGTCACGGTGTAAATATCCATACCATTCGCCATGCTCGGTATCCGCAAAATGCGAAAACACATATTCATGCAGCAGTTCAAAACGTTTCCAGTATTTTTCATTGCCGGTGAGTGCATACGCCATCAACGATGCGATCAACGCCTCATTGTGTACCCACCACAGCTTCATATCCCATTCCAGCTGCTCGCAGGGGCGCCCATCCAAATCTACGAAATACAGAATACCGCCGTGTTCTTTATCCCAACCGCGCTCAAATGCCCAATCGAACATCTGCAAGGATTTTTGCAACAGATCATCATCACCAGCATAAACCGCCTCACTCATCAAGAACCAGGCATTCTCACAAGTGTGACCTGGGTTGATCGTGCGACCGGCAGGGTTATCTTCGTGCCCGCCATCCGGCAGCACGTTTTCCAGATTGCACTGCAATTCGGGTTGATAGTGATACTTGAGCATATCCGCCACAAAGCCTTTCACAGCTTTGGAAAACTTTTCTTCTTTATCCGGCATGCAGCGACGCAGCTGCTGGCCGATGCTGAGCATCACCATCGGCACCGATGCGGCGCGCTCTTCCCGCGTTCCGGCATACGATTTCGGGGTGATCTTAAACGGATCGGTTTCCGGATGGTAATACAATTGGCACATCAGATCAAAACATTTTTCCGCTTTCTCCAGCGCCTCGTGATCGCCGAACGCACATCCGTATTCCGCCATACCGGCCACATAAAAGCTTTCCGAGAACATGTAACGGCGTTTGCGCAGTGGGCGACCGTCACGCGTTACGGTAAAAAACATACGCCCATCGGCATCCACACACTTTTCGTTCAAAAAGCACACACCGTTTTGGGCAGCGTTTTTCCATTCTTCACGCATGCCGTAACGGCGAATCAAGGAAGAAAACGTCCACAAGCAACGGCCTTGGAACCACACCGATTTGTCGTTGTTATAGCTTTTGCCTTCGCGGTCAACCGAGGTGATATAACCGCCGTATGTATCATCAACCAAATCACTGTTCAGCCAAAACGGAACAACGTTATTCAGCAAATGATCCTGATAAAACTTCGCCAGTTTTTCAGCTTTTTGTGCAATCGTTTCCGCCATAATTTTCCTCTGCCACCCTTCACCGACACGCATAAGTATACGGATACAGTATGGCATATAAGTCATGTCTCGGCAAGATGACATTAAAAAGTGGTAACTATTTTTTGAAAAAATACCCAACATTGCTGCCTTTTTGTTTGCACCTTGCTTTTAACAGCTCCATCTGTTATCATAAAACAAGAAATGAGGAGGGCTTCTCCATGATTTATACCATCACCTGCAATCCGTCTTTAGACTACACCTTGCACGTGCCACACCTGACAACCGATGCGATCCATCGCTCCACCGGTGAAAGCATTACGTTTGGTGGGAAAGGCATCAACGTATCGGTGATTCTGTCCCGACTGGGAGTACCCACCTGCGCGCTCGGCTTTACCGCCGGTTTCACGGGCCGCCACCTGCAAACCCTGTTACAAGCGGAGGGTGTTACATGTGATTTTACACCGCTGGCACACGGCGAAACACGTATCAACGTCAAAATCCGTTCGCAGGCAGAATGTGATATCAATGCAGGCGGTCCCGCTGTATCGGCAGACGATATTCACAGTTTGTTCCGCAAACTGGAAAGTCTGCAACCAAACGATGCATTGGTGCTCGCCGGATCGGTACCGGCAGGCATGCCCCCTGATTTCTATGAAGCGGTGCTGGCACGCGTGCAGGATCGCGGTATACTCACGGCTGTGGATGCCGAAAAAGAACTGTTACGCCGCGCGTTGCGGTTTCACCCCTTCTTAATCAAGCCCAATCACCTCGAACTGGGCGAATTGTTTGGGGTCAGCGCCTCAACCATTGACGAAATCGTACCTCTCGCCCGCCAATTGCAAGCAGAGGGCGCACAAAATGTGCTGGTATCGCGCGCCGAACAAGGTGCCGTCTTACTGGACGAAAACGGTCAGGTGCATCTGGCAGAAAATGCACCCGGTACGCTGCGCAATTCGGTTGGCTGCGGCGACAGTATGGTGGCCGGCTTCCTCACCGGATATACCGAAACCAACGACTACGCACACGCGTTGCGGCTCGGTACGGCTTGCGGCAACGCCACCGCTTTTT
>JAZQIV010000106.1:0-33707 GCA_045541305.1 Acutalibacteraceae bacterium
CCTGCGGACCCACCGGGGTCAATTGCTTCAACCCGCCGAAACGGCTTCCCATGCCGGCGGCCATAATCACGAGTGTCGGTTTCATACAACATTCCTCTTTTCTGTGGATTACTCCATCATCTTACAATATTTCGCTGAATGCAGGCAATAGCCGTTCCGACAAAATTGGTGTACTTTTCGTCGCTGCAACAAATGTCCATTGAAAATGACACAACGTTGCGCTATAATGAAAAAGCAACGATACGGAACAGCGTTCCCGTATCTTCTACTATACTGGGAGGGTTTCAAAATGTCAATACTGATTACCGGCGGTTGCGGTTATATCGGCAGCCACACCTGCATTGAACTGTTGGCAAAAAATCAAGAGATCGTGGTGTTGGATAATTTTTATAATTCCGACATTGAGGCGCTCAACCGTGTGAAAAAAATCAGCGGTAAGGAGTTTCCGTTTTATGAGTGCGACATTCGCGATCGCGAGGGCCTGCGCAGCATTTTCCAAAAACACAACATTGATATTGTCATTCATTTTGCCGGCCTCAAGGCGGTGGGTGAATCCGTGGCAAAGCCGCTGGAGTATTTTGATAACAACGTCAACGGTACGCTGGTGCTGTGCGACGTCATGCGTGAATTCGGTTGCAAGCGCATGGTGTTCAGCTCCTCCGCCACCGTGTACGGCATGAACAATCCCTCTCCGCTTTGCGAAACTATGACGGTGGGTGCCGTCACCAATCCGTACGGCCGCACCAAATTCATGATCGAATGCATTTTGCAGGATCTTTGCGTGTCCGATCCCGATTGGTCGGTTGTCCTGCTGCGGTATTTCAACCCCATCGGTGCACACGAAAGCGGCTTGATCGGCGAAGACCCCAACGGCATCCCGAACAATCTGATGCCGTATGTATCGCAGGTTGCCATCGGCAAGCGCGAAAAGCTCTCGGTGTTCGGCAACGATTACGATACGCCCGACGGCACCGGCGTACGCGACTTCATCCACGTGGTGGATTTGGCACGCGGTCACGTGTGCGCGGTCGAGTATGCGCTCGCCCACACCGGCGTCGAAGCGATTAACCTTGGCACCGGCACCGGCTACAGCGTGCTGGATCTGGTCAACGCATTTGAAAAAGTCAACGGCGTAAAGGTTCCTTACGTTATCACCGAGCGCCGCCCCGGCGATATCGGCACCTGCTATTCCGATCCCGCCAAAGCCAAAGCGTTGTTGGGCTGGGAAGCGCAACTGAACCTGGAGGATATGTGCCGCGATACTTGGCGTTGGCAGTCCCAAAACCCGAACGGTTATCAGAAATAAAAAGAAGGTGTCTTGTCATGTTATCGGTGGATACCGCCTATGTGACCCGCATTCGTCGCGAACTGCACCGCGTGCCGGAACTGGAATTTGACCTGCCCAAAACAATTGCGATCGTCAAGCGCGAACTGGAAGCGCTTGGCATCCCGCACACCGAAGAATACGGTGCGGGCAGCGTTGTCGGCACCATCAATCCCGCTTGCACCGGTTTTTGCATTGCCATCCGTGCGGATATGGATGCGTTGCCGGTGCAGGAGCAAAACGACGTTGACTATCGCTCGGAGCACACCGGTTTCATGCATGCGTGCGGGCACGATACCCACACCGCCATGCTGTTGGCTGCTGCCAAGCTGCTTAAAGAGCAGGAATCGTCGCTCAACTGCCGCGTAAAGCTGTTGTTCCAGCCCAGCGAGGAGGGGCGTGTCAGCGGTGCTTCCATGATGATCCAAAACGGTGTGCTGGACGACGTCGATATCGTCATCGGTCAGCATGTGGATCCGGCATTGGATATTGGCACCGCCGGTGTTTGCATTGGCCCTGCCATGGCCTCTTCTCACAACTATAAATTGCAGTTCTTCGGCAAGACGGCGCACGCCACCCTGCCGCACAGCGGCGCGGATGCACTTGCGGCGGCAATCACCTCGTATCAGGCCATGCACACCATGCTCAACCGCGAGATCGATCCCTTTGCACAATACGTCTGCTCCATCAATACGCTCAATGCGGGCACCACGCAGAACGTAGTACCGGATCATGCCGTCATGCTCGGCACCCTGCGCACCTATGATATGGAAATCGATCGGTTTATCATGCGCCGCATCAAGGAGATTTGCGAAAACGCCGCACGCGGTACCAACGTAACGTTCAAGTGCGAGGATTCCACTAAAGCAACGGTGGTAAATAACGACCCCACTCTGTGCGAAGCCTGGATGCGCACCGCACGCACCTTGCTCGGCGAAGGAAATGTCAAGGCAATTGCTCCGCAAATGGCATCCGAGGATTTTTCGCGGTATCAGGACGTGCGTCCCGGCATTTTGTTCCGCACCGGAACACGCAACGTGGAAAAAGGCATTACCGCCCTGCTCCATAATCCGGATTTCAACGTGGACGAGGACGCCTTGCCCATCGGCGCCGAACTGCTTGCCCGTTTTGTGTTGGATTGTCAAAACGGTGTGTGATTTCTACAACAAAAACGGGGTGGCGGATGCCACCCCGTTTTTACGTCGATATTGTCTGTTCCACATTCGTGTGGCAGGCGCGCAATCTCGACCCAGCGCCGTAGGGGTGAACTGCGTTCGCCCTTCTCACCAAACCGCAAGTAGTATTGTTTCCTTTAAGTACATCCGCTCGGTTGATTTTTTCTGTTACTCGATCAAAATACTCCACATTTCATTTTTTAAATTTATCCCAGCAGATCCAGACTGTGAAAACAATAAAAAGGATAAGTCCGATCAGTTTGAAAACATTAAGATCGCCAAAAAAATTTGCAACACAAACTATAATTAAAGCAAAAGCAATAACGATACCAAATATCCACATTAAACACCCGCCGATCATCATTCTGCCCTCGACATATTCTTCGAAACTTTGTTTCATGCCATGCCCCTCTTTCGCGTTAATACAACATTTAATTACCACAGGGGTATTAAAATGCTCACAAAAAGGCCTCGACGAAATTCGTCGAACTCTTTTTTGTTTTGAAAACAAAATTATTTCACGAGTTCAATGATCGCCATTTCAGCGGCGTCACCGCGGCGGGCACCGATCTTAATGATGCGGGTGTAACCACCGTTGCGGCCTTCATAGGAAGGCGCAATTTCATCAAACAATTTCTTGCAAACGCTCTCCTTCGTCACAAAAGAGAACACCAGTCGCTTGTTAGCCAACGTGGGCTGTTTCGCGATCGTGATCATTTTTTCCGTCATGGCGCGAACTTCCTTAGCGCGGGTAACGGTCGTTTCGATACGGCCTTTTTCCAGCAGGAAGGTCACCATCGCTCTCAGCATCGCCATACGCGAAGCGGTCGGTCTGCCGAGTTTACGAGTTCCGGGCATGTGAATTCACTCCTTTTCAGAATTCTTAGGGATAGTATACCTATTCCTTATTCCTCTTCGTCGCGCAGGCTAAATCCCAACGACGCCAGTTTGTTGATAACCTCTTCGAGAGATTTACGGCCGAGGTTACGGACTTTCATCATATCATCCTCGGTCTTGTTGATCAGATCCTCCACCGTGTTGATGCTGGCACGTTTGAGGCAGTTGAAGGAACGAACCGACAGATCGAGTTCTTCGATCGTCATTTCCAGAGCCTTCTCCTTGCCCTTGTCGTCTTTCTCAACCATGATGGAATCGCCGGCAAAGGTTTCACCGGACAGATCCACAAACAGAGCCAGGTGATCGGTGATGATCTTGGCAGCCAACGAAACGGAATCCTGAGCGGAAATCGTACCGTTTGTCCAAACCTCCAACTCCAGCTTGTCGTAGTCCGTGATCTGGCCCACACGCGTATTGCTGACCGCGTAGTTTGCCTTAACCACCGGCGTGTAGATGGAGTCGACCGGAATCACACCGATAACCGGTTGCATGATCTGCTTATTGCGCTCCGCGGGAACATAGCCGCGGCCCTTGTCCAGCGTGATCTCCATGAACAGCTTGCCGTTGTCACCCAGCGTCGCGATATGCGTTTCGGGACGCAGGATTTCCACTTCGCTGTCACATTTGATGGAGGCCGCTGTCACTTCACAGGGACCTTGCGCTTCAATGTACACCGTCTTCGGTCCTTCACCATTGAGGTTCAGAACCAGATCTTTGATGTTCAGGACGATCTCCGTCACATCTTCTTTCACACCTTCAATGGTGGAAAACTCATGAAGAACGCCTTCGATTTTTACGGAAGTCACCGCCACACCCGGCAAAGAGGAAAGCAGCACGCGACGCAGGCTGTTACCAAGCGTCGTGCCATAGCCTCTTTCCAACGGCTCCACAACAAAGCGGCCGTAGGTTCCGTCGGGAGTGAGGTCCAACGCTTCAATTCTGGGCTTCTCAATCTCTATCATTCAAAACCCTCCTTAGTATTGACGGTCACGCTACGCACACATACCGTGTGCGCGCGCTCCGTAATGTGTCGTGTAAAATTGCAGCAATGTGCAATGCCTCGGATTATTTCGAGTACAACTCGACGATAAGGGTTTCCTCGATCGGAAGATCGATGTCTTCACGAGCTGCCACCGCAGCGATCTTCGCTTCCCACTCAGCGGTCTTTTCAAGCCACTTCGGAACGGGACGAGCGCTGTTCGCTTCGGCGATCGCCTTCATCTTATCGAGCGCACGGCTGTTTTCTTTCACAGCTACAACCTCGCCGACCTTCGTCAGGTAGGAGGGGATGTTGACCTTGCGGCCGTTGACCGTGAAATGGCCCTGCGTCACCAGCTGACGAGCTTCCGCACGGGAGCTGGCAAAGCCCAGACGATACACAACGTTGTCCAAACGGGACTCGAGCAAACGGAGCAGGTTTTCACCCGTCACGCCCTGCATTTTGGTCGCCATCTCAAAATAGTGACGGAACTGACCTTCCAAAACGCCGTAATAACGTCTTGCATACTGCTTGGTACGGAGCTGTTTGCCGTATTCCGAAGCCTTGCGGTTACGAGCCTGACCATGCTGGCCGGGCGCATACGCGCGGCGGGCAACGGCGCATTTTCCGGTATAGCAGCGTTCACCTTTCAAAAACAATTTCTGTCCTTCACGGCGGCAGAGTCTGCACACCGCACCGGTATATCTTGCCATATTGGTTGCACCTCCTAAATTCTCGTGTTATACGCGTCTTCTCTTGGGAGGACGGCATCCGTTGTGGGGGACCGGCGTTACATCTTTAATCATGGTAACATCAAGTCCTGCGGTCTGTAAAGCACGGATCGCGGCTTCACGGCCGGCACCCGGACCCTTTACGTACACTTCAACGGTCTTCAGACCGTGCTCCATTGCTGCTTTGGCAGCGGTTTCCGCAGCCGTCTGAGCAGCAAAGGGGGTGGATTTCCGCGAACCGCGGAAGCCCAGTTCACCGGCGCTTGCCCAGGACAAAGCGTTGCCCTGAGTATCGGTGATGGTAACAATCGTGTTATTGAATGTGGACTGGATATGTGCGGCGCCACGCTCAATATTTTTACGCTCTTTGCGACGGACAGTGCCCTTTTTCGCAGTTGTTTTTGCAGCAGCCATTCTCTATCCCTCCTGCTTACTTCTTCTTGTTGGCGATGGTCTTCTTCGGACCCTTACGGGTACGCGCATTGGTCTTGGAACGCTGACCGCGAACCGGGAGACCTTTGCGGTGACGCAGACCGCGATAGCTGCCGATTTCGATCAAACGTTTGATATCAAACGCGATGTCACGGCGCAGATCGCCTTCCACGACACAGTTGTGGTCAATGTACTCACGCAATTTGGAAACCTCATCCTCCGTCAGGTCGCGAACACGGGTATCCGGATTCACGCCGGAAGCAGCGAGGATATCATTAGCCGTTTTACGGCCGATACCGTAGATATAGGTAAGACCGATCTCTACGCGTTTGTCTCTGGGCAGGTCAACACCAGCTATACGAGCCATAATAGTATCCTTCCTTTCGGTTTAGCCATCCGCAGACGGCTTTCAAAGTCGTCCGGGATCAGCCCTGACGCTGCTTATGCTTGGGGTTTTCGCAAATGACCATGATGCGGCCTTTGCGTTTGATGATCTTGCACTTTTCGCAGATTTTCTTTACAGAAGGTCTGACTTTCATGAAAATGCCTCCTTTGATAGTCATCAGGTCTTTGAGCCTTACGTTCCTGAATTTATTTGGTTCTCCAGGTAATGCGCCCTTTGGTCAGATCGTACGGGGACATCTCCACCGTGACCTTGTCACCGGGCAAAATGCGAATGAAGTTCATCCGCAGCTTTCCGGAAATGTGCGCGAGTATCTGGTGGCCGTTCGCAAGCTCCACTTGGAACGTTGCGTTCGGCAACGCCTCGACCACGACACCCTCCAGTTCAATAACGTCCGCTTTGGACATGCTGGTTCCTTCCTTTCGTTACGGCATGGTCAATATGACCGGTCCATCTTTCGTGATCGCGATCGTGTGCTCGAAGTGAGCGGACAATGCACGATCTTTGGTAACCGTTGTCCATCCGTCGGATAAAATCTCGACATCCGGACCGCCTTTATTGATCATAGGTTCAATGGCTAAGGTCATTCCCGGCAACAAGCGAGGCCCGCGACCGGGTGTTCCAAAATTCGGAACGCTGGGATCTTCGTGTAGATTCGTGCCTACTCCGTGGCCGACAAACTGTCGTACAACCGAGTAACCACGCATCTCGACATACCGCTGAACCGCTGCGCCGATATCGCCGATGCGGTTACCTGCGGTTGCCGCCGCAATGCCTTCATACAGGCTCTCGCGGGTGGCATCCATCAGGGCCTGCGCCTCTTTGGAAACCTCACCGGCTCCAAAAGTGGCGGCGTTATCGCCGTGATAACCGTTCAAAAACGCGCCCACATCAATGCTGACGATATCGCCGGCTTTGATCACACGTTTGTCCGGTATGCCGTGGATAACCGTTTCGTTCACAGAAATACAAGCACTGGCGGGATAATCCGCATATCCGAGAAACGAAGGCTTGGCGCCCTGGCTTTCAATATATTTGCGGATCAGTCGATCGATCTCACCGGTCGTAACGCCCGGTTCCACCGCTTCGCCTGCCAGTTTTAACGCGCGAGCCGAGATGATACAGGCTTCTCGCATCAGCGAAAGTTCTCGGCTGTTTTTAATGGATATCATACAATCAAGCCTCAACAGCCGCGAGGGTCAACCGTGTGGTATCTTCCACGGCTTCTTGTCCCTCCACCGTCACAAGCTTACCGGCTTTCGCATAGTACTCTTTTAACGGTTCGGTTTGTGCATGATACACATCCAAGCGTTCTTTTACTGTGTCGGGATGGTCATCCTTGCGCTGAACAAGGGTGTCGCCGCACTTGTCACAGATGCCTTCCACGGTCGGCTTTTTGTAGTCAACGTGGTAGGTTGCGCCACAAGCAAGGCAAACACGGCGGCCCGATACACGCTGGGTAATCGTTTCGTCCGCGACTTCTAAACTGATAACACGGTCGATTTCAATACCCATGCGGTCAAGCGCCTCGGCTTGGGGGATGGTGCGCGGAAAACCATCGAGGATGAATCCGTTTTGGCAATCGTCCTGCACCAAGCGATCACGGATAATACCGATCACCACTTCGTCCGGAACCAGCTTACCGGATTCGATAAACTCTTTGGCTTTGAGGCCCATTTCTGTACCGCTTTTCAGCGCTTCACGGATAATGTTACCCGTGGAAATTGTGGGGATGTTGAGATGCTCGCTGATAATTTCAGCCTGCGTGCCTTTGCCGGCACCCGGAGCACCTAACAGGATCAGCTTCATAGAATACCAACCTCTCTTTTTGCAAACAAATCATATCCGACCGTCCGGCGGACCGCTCCGCCGGACGGATCGGAAACGTTTCGTACCTTGGGATGCTGTTACTCGAGGAAGCCTTTGTAATGACGCATCATCATCTGGCTTTCGATCTGTTGTGTGGTTTCAAGGGCAACGCCCACCACGATCATGAGCGACGTACCGCCCAGCGTCAGTCCGTAGAAGCCGCTGAGTTTACCGAACACGCTCGGGAACAACGCGATAACACCTAAGAACAATGCGCCGATCAAGGTTACCTTGTTCAGAACACGTTTGATATAATCCGAGGTGGGTTTGCCCGGACGGTAGCCGGGGATCGCACCGGAGTTTTTGCGAAGATTGTTCGCCATCTCCAACGGATTGTACTGAATCGTGACATAGAAAAAGGCAAAACCAATGATCAAAACAAAATAAAGGAGAATGTACACCCAGCTGTCTTGACGGAATGCATTCAGGAACCAGTTGGCTTCCCAACCGAAGAACTGCTGCAAAATCGAAGGCAGCGAAATGATCGAAACCGCCAAAATGATCGGCATAACACCGGACATGTTGACTTTGATCGGGATGTACGTGCTCTGACCGCCGTACATTTTGCGTCCCACAACGCGTTTGGCGTACTGCACCGGAATGCGGCGCTCGGCATCGCCCATGAAGACGATGAAGCCGATCATCGCAAGGAAGATGAGCAGCACGATCGGGACCAGAATAACATTCTTGATTGCACCGGAGTACGTGCTCAACTGGGCAATACCCGCATCGTAGAACCACATCCACAGCGTCTGAGCAGCGGACGGGATCCCCGAAAGAATACCGGCGAACAACAAAATGGAAATGCCGTTACCGATACCCTTTTCATTCACCTGCTCGCCGAGCCACATAATCAGCGCGGAACCGGCAACAAAGCAGAGAATGATCACAACGGCGGCGAACCAAGCGCCAAAGCCGCTGCGGGCTTCCTTCACCAACACATCGGAGCCATAGTTGTTGCGCACCATAAAATAGTACGCAATACCCAGCATTAAGCCGAGGCCAACGGTCACAAACCGCGTGATCTTACCGATCACCTTACGGCCTGCCTCCCCTTCCTTCGCCAAACGCTCCAGCGGGGGAATCGCAACCGTCAACAACTGCATGATGATGCTGGCGTTGATGTACGGGGTGATGGACAGCGCAAAAATACTCGCGTTCGAGAAGCCGCCGCCGGAGATCATGGTAAGATATCCGAAAGCATTCTCGGTCGTGCTCAGCGCTTCTCTCAGTGCTGCCACATCTACAAACGGAACGGTGATAACCGAACCGATGCGGAAGATCAGCACGATGAACAACGTGAACAGAAGTTTTTTGCGCAAATCAGCGATCTTCCATGCGTTTCTCAGAGTTTGAAACATGTTAGATCACCTCAGCCTTTCCACCAGCAGCTTCGATTTTCGCCTTAGCTGCTTCAGAATAGGCTGCAGCCTTGACAGTGAGTTTCTTGGTCAACGTACCGTTCGCCAAAACTTTGACACCGTCATAGGTTTTCTTTACCAAACCGGCTTCTTTGAGCGCTGCTGCATCGACAACAGCGCCATCCTCAAACGCATTGAGGGAGCCAACGTTAATGGTAGCATAGTTTGTTGCAAAAATGTTGACGAAACCTCTTTTCGGTACTCGTCTTTGCAGAGGCATCTGGCCGCCTTCAAAGCCCGGACGCACACCGCGACCGGCACGGGCCTTCTGACCCTTGTGGCCTGTACCGGCAGTTTTGCCCTGGCCGGAACCGTGACCTCTGCCGATTCTCTTGACGTCCCGAACCGAACCGGGCGCCGGAGAAAGCTCTTGTAGCTTCATAGTATTCGCACCTCCTTGATGATAGGTTAAGCTTCCGTTACCTCGATGAGGTGGATGATCTTCGCCACCTTACCTTGAGTAGCTGCGTTCACAGGCTGGCACACGGTGTCGCCAATTTTGCGCAGACCCAGGGAATTGGCAGTGGCGATCTGATCTTTCTTTGCACCGATCAAGCTGCGAGTGAGCTTAATGGTCAAGCAATCTTTTGCCTTCTTAGCCATTTCGTACGCCCTCCTGTTATCCTAAAATTTCCTTGGCAGATTTGCCGCGGATCGCACCCGCTTCTTCAGCGGTACGCAACTGTGCCAAACCGTTCATCGCGGCGCTGACAACATTGCAGGGGTTGTTGGAGCGGAGAGCCTTGGTACGGATATCTTTGATACCGGCAGCCTCCACCACGGCACGAACGGCGCCGCCGGCGATAACACCGGTACCGGGAGCAGCGGGCTTCATCAGCACGCGGCCGGCACCAAACTCACCGATGACTTCGTGCGGAATGGTAGTGCCTTTCAGCGAGACCTTCACAAGATTCTTCTTCGCATCCTCAATGCCCTTACGGATCGCATCCGGAACTTCACCGGCTTTACCGGTACCGAAGCCCACAGTGCCCTTGCCATCACCCACAACAACCAACGCGGCAAATTTCATGACGCGACCACCTTTTACGGTTTTGCTGACACGGTTGATGGCAACTACGGTTTCTTTGTATTCGTCGTGCATTTCTTCTCTTCTGGCCAAAGTACTTCCTCTCCTTTCCTTAGAATTTGAGGCCGCCCTCACGGGCGCCTTCGGCCAGTTGCGCGACACGGCCGTGATAGATGTAACCGCCTCTGTCGAAAACGACATTCTCGATGCCTTTTTCCAGAGCGCGCTTTGCGATCAATTCGCCGACCTTACGGGCAGCTTCTTTGTTACCGCCGGTCATGCCGAAATCCTTTTCGTTGCTGGCCGCGGCGACGAGCGTGGCTCCCTTAACATCATCAATGATCTGGGCATAGATGTGATTCAGAGAGCGGAACACGTTCAAGCGGGGGCACTCAGCAGTGCCGGAAATCTTACCGCGCACACGAGCGTGGCGGTGCAACCGAGCTTGGTTGCTATCTTTTTTGCTGACCATGTGATTTCACTCCTTCTCTTACTTCTTGCCCTTGGCACCGGTCTTACCTTCCTTGCGGCGGATATGCTCGGTGACGTATTTGATGCCCTTGCCTTTATACGGCTCCGGCGGGCGTTTTTCGCGGACTTCGGCAGCAAACTGACCAACCAGCTGCTTGTCGGGACCGCTGATGATGATTTTGTTGGGGTTGGGAACATCGATGGTGATACCGTCGATCTCGCTGACCGTGACCTGATGGCTGTAGCCGAGGTTCATGACCAGATCTTTTCCCTGCTTCGCAACACGGTAACCAACACCGTTGACCTCGAGCTCCTTGGAGAAACCGTTGGCAACGCCTTCCACCATGTTGCTGATAAGCGTACGGGTCAGACCGTGCAGCGAGCGGTTCTCTTTCTCGTCGTTGGGACGAGTGACCGTAATCTCGGTGCCTTCGATACTAACCGTCATGTTCGGGTGGATCTTCTGCGTCAAGGTGCCTTTTGGGCCTTTCGCGGTGACCACGCCGTCCGCCATCGTGACCTGCACGCCGGCGGGGATGGTAATGGGTTTACGACCAATTCTCGACATGTTCTTCTCCCCCTTACCACACAAATGCGAGGACTTCGCCGCCCACGTTTTCTTTGCGGGCTTTCTTATCGGTCATAACGCCCTTAGACGTAGACACGATCGCGGTGCCGATGCCTCTCATGACCTTCGGCATATCCTCACTACTGGAATAGATGCGCAAACCGGGCTTGGACACACGGCGCAGACCCATCAGAACCGGCTTCTTGGAAGGGCCCTGATATTTCAGCGCAATGCGGATGGTGCCTTGCTTGCCATCTTCGATGACTTGAAAACTCTTGACATATCCCTCGTCAACAAGAATCTGGGCAATAGCCTTCTTCATGTTGGAAGCGGGAATATCCACCGAGTCATGCTTCGCCGAACTCGCGTTACGAATTCTCGTCAGCATATCGGCAATTGTATCGGTGATTTGCATACCGTCAACCTCCTTCTAGCTATTACCAGCTGGCCTTCTTCACGCCGGGGATCTGGCCTTTGTAGGCCAGTTCTCTGAAGCAGATACGGCACACACCGTATTTGCGCAGATAAGCGTGCGGACGACCACAGATTTTGCAGCGATTGTACGCCTGGGTGGAAAACTTCGGCGTTCTCTGCTGCTTAATTTTCATAGATGTCTTAGCCATTGTTTTCCCTCCTTACTTCGCGAACGGAGCGCCCATCAGAGTGAGCAGCTCGCGTGCTTCTTCGTCAGATTTTGCAGTGGTAACAAAGCAGATATCCATACCGCGAACCTTGTCGATCTTGTCGTACTCGATTTCGGGGAAAATGAGCTGTTCTTTGATACCCATGTTGTAGTTGCCGCGTCCGTCAAAGGAGTTGGCGTTGATGCCGCGGAAGTCACGAACACGGGGCAGAGCCACGTTGAACAGACGATCCAGGAACTCATACATACGCTCACCGCGCAGCGTTACCTTCACGCCGATGTTCATGCCTTCGCGCAGTTTGAAGTTTGCGACCGACTTCTTCGCCTTGCAGACGACCGGCTTCTGACCGGTGATCGCCGCGAGATCGATGCTGATCGCATCGATGATCTTCGCGTTGTCACGTGCTTCGCCGCACGCCACGTTGATCACGATCTTATCCAGCTTCGGGATCTGCATGACACTCTTGTAGCCGAATTTCTTCATCAGCGCAGGAGCGACATCCTTCTGGTAAAATTCTTTTAATCTAGCCATTACGTATGTCCCTCCTCTTACAGTGTCTCGCCGCATTTGTTGCAAACGCGGACCGAGCGAGTCTTGCCGTTATCGTCGGCAAACTTTTTGTAGGCAACGCGCACCGGCTTTTTGCAAGACGGGCAGATTACCTGAACCTTGCTGGCGTACAGAGCACCCTCGGCCTCAACGATGCCGCCGGGATCGCCCATTTTGCGGGGCTTCACATGTTTTTTCACCATGTTCAGGCCCTCAACGATGACTTTACCCTCTTTCGGGCTGACCTCCAGGACCTTGCCTTTCTGGCCTTTGTCGTCGCCGCTGATGATGAGGACGGTATCGCCCTTTTTCACATGAAGTTTGTTACTCAATTTCGGCACCTCCCATCACAGCACTTCGGGAGCGAGGCTTAAGATTTTGAGATACTCTTTTTCTCTCAGCTCTCTCGCTACCGGCCCAAAGATACGAGTACCTCTGGGGTTCTTGTCATCACGGATGATGACGGCTGCGTTCTCGTCGAAACGGATGTACGTGCCATCCTCGCGACGAACGCCTTTCACTGTACGAACGATAACGGCTTTCACCACATCGCCCTTTTTCACAACGCCGCCGGGTGCTGCTTTTTTAACAGAAGCAACCACAACGTCGCCGATATTTGCATACCTCCGGCCGGAACCACCGAGAACGCGAATGCACATAAGCTCCTTCGCACCGGTGTTGTCGGCAACTTTGAGGTAGGTCTGCTGTTGTACCACAGTGTGTTCCTCCTTTCAGATTGACCGACTTATTTCGCCTTCTCGATGATATGGTCAACGCGCCAGTGCTTGTCTTTCGACATCGGGCGAGTCTCCATGACCATAACGCGGTCGCCTACACGGCACTCGTTATTCTCATCGTGGGCCTTCAGCTTCACGGTATGTTTTACGATTTTCTTGTAAAGCGGATGACGGACATTGTCTTCCACAGCCACAACGACGGTTTTGTCCATCTTGTCGCTGACGACGAGACCGGTCCGTGTTTTTCTAAGATTCCGTTCGCTCACAATGTTTCCTCCTTCCGTTACGCTTCTGCGCCGTTTTTAAGTTCGTTCTCGCGGATGATCGTTTTCACGACCGCGATCTCTTTCTTAACGGCTTTCAGACGCATCGGATTATCCAACTGGTTGATCGCGTGCTGGAATCTCAGGTTGAACAGTTCCTCTTTGAGGTCCGCAAGCTTCTTTTCCAACTCAGTTGCGTTTAATTCTCTGATTTTTTGGATCTCAGTGGACTTCATTCCTGCTCACCATCCGTTTCTTCCTTGCAAACGAATTTGCATTTGATGGGCAGCTTGTTGGCTGCGAGTCTCATAGCTTCTCTGGCGGTCTCTTCCGGAACGCCTGCGATTTCGAACATCACGCGGCCGGGTTTCACCACAGCTACCCAGTACTCGGGAGAACCCTTACCGGAACCCATGCGGGTTTCAGCGGGTTTCTCGGTTACCGGCTTGTCAGGGAAGATTTTGATCCACACCTGACCACCACGTTTGATGTAACGGGTCATCGCGATACGAGCGGCTTCAATCTGGTTGGATTTGATCCAAGCGGGCTCGGTAGCCACCAGACCGAAATCACCGTAAGTGACCTTGTTGCCGCGAAGAGCCTTACCGGTAAGGCGGCCTCTCTGAACGCGGCGGAATTTAACTCTCTTAGGTAACAGCATTACTTGCGGCCTCCTTCCCGACGGGGCTTCGCAGCGCCGGCAAGCACCTCACCGCGGTAGATCCACACCTTGATGCCGATGCGACCGTAGGTGGTGTTTGCCTCTGCAAAACCATAGTCGATATCCGCACGCAGAGTCTGCAGCGGGATCGTACCCTCGTGGTACTGTTCGGTACGCGCGATTTCCGCACCGTTCAAACGGCCGGACACCTGCGTTTTGATACCTCTTGCGCCGAGCTTCATCGCACGGCCGATGCACTGCTTCATCGCGCGGCGGAAAGCGATACGCTTCTCAAGCTGCTGCGCAATGTTCTCCGCAACCAACTGAGCGTTGGTGTCGGGGTTTTTGATTTCCACGATGTTGACCAGCGTGGTTTTGCCGAGCATCTTCTCACAGGACTGACGGAGCTTTTCGATTTCAGCGCCGCCTTTGCCGATCACCAGACCGGGCTTTGCACAATGAATGTTGACACGTACGCGTGTTGCATCACGCTCAATCTCGATTTTCGAGATACCGGCAGCATACAGCGTTTTCTTCAGGTACTCACGCAGCTTGTAGTCCGAAACGATCGTATCACCGATCTGATTCTTTTTCACAAACCAACGGGAATCCCAATCCTTGATCACGCCGACGCGCAGGCCGTGGGGATTAACTTTCTGTCCCATAATCGTCCTCCTCCTCGCTTATTCCTTTTCCTTAAGCACAACCGTAATGTGCGAGGTCCGCTTTTCGATGCGGAACGCACGGCCTTGTGCTCTCGGACGGACGCGCTTGAGAATGGGACCGGGGCAAACAAAGCATTCCGATACGACCAGATTCTGGCGGTCCATGTTGAAGTTGTTTTCGGCGTTGGCCAGCGCGGATTTGAGAACCTTGTAAACAGGCTCGCCGGCGGCCTTGGTAATGTTCTTGGTAATCGCAAGTGCGACATCAACCGGTTTATTGCGGATGAGGTCGAGAACAATTTTCACTTTGCGAGGGGACATACGAACATAGGTAACTTGTGCCCTTGCTTCCATAGTGTTTCTCTCCTTTCAACCGCTTACTTCGTTGTTTTCGATCCGACGTGACCGCGGAACGTACGAGTGGGGGCGAACTCGCCCAGTTTGTGACCGACCATGTCCTCGGTGACGTACACCGGCACATGTTTCCGACCGTCATGCACCGCGATGGTGTGACCGACGAAATCCGGGAAAATCGTGGAGGCACGGCTCCAGGTTTTCAAAATGCGCTTTTCTCCGGCGGCATTCATTTCTTGAATCCTTTTCAACAGAACAGGCTGTACGAAAGGACCCTTCTTTACGCTTCTACCCATAAATGATGAATCTCCTTTCGCTTACTTGCCGTTGCGGCGCTTCACGATAAATTTATCGGAGGCCTTGTGATGCTTACGGGTCTTGTAACCCAGAGCCGGTTTACCCCAAGGAGTGACCGGGCCGGGACGACCGATGGGCGACTTACCTTCACCACCACCGTGGGGGTGATCGCAGGGGTTCATAACAGAACCGCGAACTGTCGGTCTCCAGCCCATGTGACGTTTACGACCAGCCTTACCGATCTTCACGTTCTCATGCTCCAGGTTGCCGACCTGACCGATCGTTGCCATGCAGTTCAGCGGGATGTTGCGCATCTCGCCGGAAGGCAGACGAACCATCGCCATGTTGTTTTCTTTACCGACCAGCTGAGCCATCACACCGGCGGCACGGGCAAGCTGAGCGCCCTTACCGGGGTACAGTTCCACGTTGTGGATGAACGTACCAGTGGGGATGTTCGCCATCGGCAGAGCGTTACCGGGTTTGATGTCAGCAGCGGCACCGGCGGAGATCACGTCTCCGACCGACAGGCCCTGCGGAGCAACGATGTAACGCTTCTCGCCGTCTTCGTACTGAACCAGCGCAATGTTCGCGCTGCGGTTCGGATCGTACTCCAGCGTCAACACAGTGGCGTTCATATCCAGCTTGTTGCGTTTGAAGTCGATGATACGATACTTACGACGGTTTCCGCCGCCGCGATGGCGGACGGTGATACGACCGTAACTGTTACGGCCGGATTTCTTTTCCAGAGGAGCCAGCAGGCTCTTTTCCGGCGCTACCTTGGACAACGAGCTATAGTCCAGTACAGACATGCCACGACGTCCGGGAGTCGTCGGTTTATACAGTTTAGTAGGCATTCCGATTCTCTCTCCTTTTTCTTGGCTTTGCGGGACACGGCCGCTTCTCTGTGATCAGAGGGTGCCCCATACGTTGCCGCGACCTTTGTGTTTCGGCGGCGCTCCTTAGAACATACCGTCGAAGAACTCGATGGTCTTGGAGTCGGGCGTCAAGGTAACAACAGCTTTCTTCCAATCGGAAGTGTAGCCTTCGTTACGGCCCATGCGGCGCAGACGGCCTTTCATGCTGATGGTGTTGACCTTCGCGACTTTCACGCCGAAGATTTCTTCCACCGCTTTGGCAATCTCGATTTTGTTCGCGCTTTTAGCAACGCGGAAGCTGTACTTCTTTTCCGGAAGCATCGCCACCGCTTTTTCGGTGATGACCGGCGCGAGAATAATATCACGTGCGTTCATTATGCGTATACCTCCTCGATCTGAGCGACGGCGTCTTTCACCACGATGAAGGTATCGCAGTTGAGAACGTCGTACACGTTCAAGGTGTTGACCAGAGCGGTCTTAACACCGGGGATGTTGCGGGCGGACAGGATCACCGTATCGTTCTTCTCGGGAAGAACCAACAGGACCTTTTTCTTGGCTTCCAAAGCGGTCAGCATGGTAGCAACCGTCTTGGTTTTGATCGCGTCCATCGTCAGGCTGTCAAGCACGAGCATTTCGCCGGCGAGCACCTTGGAGGAGAACGCAGACTTGAGAGCCAAGCGGCGAACCTTCTTCGGCAGCACGTAGTTGTAGCTGCGCGGTTTCGGGCCTAAAGCGATGCCGCCGTGTGTCCACTGGGGAGCGCGGGTCGAGCCCTGACGAGCGTGACCGGTGCCCTTTTGACGCCACGGTTTTTTACCGCCGCCGCTAACTTCCGAACGGGTAAGAGTGGATTGCGTGCCCTGACGCTGATTCGCCAAATAGTTGACTACGGCGCTGTGCAGGACGGTCGCGTTAGGAGCGATACCGAACACGGCATCGTTGAGCTCCATGGTACCGGTCTGTTTGCCGGTCATATCAAAAGTAGATACTGTAGCCATTGTCTATTTCCTCCTTCCCTTACGCCTTAACGGAATCCGAGATCAGGATCAGACCGCCGCGCGGACCGGGAACGGCACCGCTGATCGCGATCAGATTGTTCTCCACGTCGACTTTCACGACTTTGAGGTTCTGAACGGTCACGCGCTCAGCACCCAAATGACCTGCACCCTTCATGCCTTTGTACACACGAGAGGGAGAGGAGCAAGCACCCAAGGAACCGGCATGACGAGCCACAGGACCCGTACCGTGAGATTCCTTCAGGCGGCCGTGATTCCAGCGTTTGATAACGCCGGCATAGCCTTTACCTTTGCTGACGCCCACAACGTCGACATGGTCGCCGTTTGCGAAAACGTCCGCTTTGATGATGTCGCCCACGTTGTAGCTGTCACAGTTTTCAAAACGGAACTCGCGCAGCGCCTTTTTCGGGGCCACATCCGCTTTGTCAAAATGACCTTTCATGGGTTTGCTGACTTTGTTAGCAGCAACTTCGCCGAAGCCGAGCTGAACAGCCGTGTAGCCGTCATTCTCTTCGGTCTTTTTCTGAACAACCGTGCAGGGACCGGCCTCGATGACCGTGACTGCAACAACGTTGCCCTTTTCGTCGAAGATCTGGGTCATACCGACCTTCTTACCGATGATGCCTTTTTGCATAGTCTTATACCTCCTTGGTTATTGGTTCCCCTCTGCCGCTTAATCGCCGCAGCCGGGAACATGACCTCGCGCTTAGTGGAATGAGGGGCATCCCTCATCAAACCGCATCACAGTTTGATTTCGATTTCCACACCGGCGGGGAGTTCAAGCCCCATCAGGGCTTCAACTGTCTTGTTGGACGGACGAAGAATGTCGATCAAACGCTTGTGCGTACGGGATTCGAACTGTTCGCGAGAATCCTTGTACTTGTGCACAGCACGCAGAATGGTAACGACTTCCTTCTCGGTCGGGAGCGGCACAGGACCGGAAACACGAGCGCCGGTACGGCGAGCGGTCTCTACGATCTTCTCGGCGGACTGATCCACCAACTGATGATCATACCCCTTGATGCGAATACGGATTTTTTCTTTGACTGCCACTAAAAACGCCTCCTTAATAGTTTAGTTGGCGGGCGACGCCAAAACTGCACACCCTGCCGGGTGTTTCTGCACCGGCATTTTAAAACCGGATGCCTGCTGGGTTTCAAGCGTCCGGGTGCAGTGTAAGCGTCTTGAAAAGACTGTGGCAAAACGATTGCGCCGCAAGCACGCCGGAGCAGAGTGCAACTCTCTGTCCGTTTTGCTTTGCCTCTTACAGCTATTCCTTGTCGCCCGGTTTAAAATCGGACATACTCCGCGGAAAAACCGACTGTTGCCAGCCGCAACCTCCCGCATCATCGCATATCGTGCAGTCTGCATAACTCCTAAAAAAGGGCGCAAAACGCCTACTTCCCATAGTCATGCTTGACTATTCTACCGCAAGTAATCGGAAAAATCAAGTGTTTTTTTAAATTTTTTCGAAAAATTTTTGCAACAAAAAACCGCTTAAAATCAAGCTTTTTTGGCAATTTCGACAAACCCACAAGATGTGGCTTCCCGGCGCACCCCACCCCCTATATCTGCGATTTTCCCTATATATTATAATAAGGTATATATAGGGGCGCAAAAAGACGGCCGAAGAGCACCCTCTTCGGCCGTCAACCTCTTCTTATTTTTGCAGCAACAGGTCGATTGCTTCCTTGTATCCGTCAAAGCCTTTGCCGCAAATGGTAGCGATGCACGCCTCCCGCACGTAGGAAATCTGCCGAAACGCCTCGCGGGATGCCACGTCGGACAAATGCACCTCTACCGTCGGCAATGCTACCGCCTTGAGCGCATCCAGCAGCGCTACGCTGGTGTGCGTGTAAGCCGCAGGGTTGATCACGATGCCATCCGCTTCTTCAAAATACGCGTTTTGGATCGCAGTTACCAGCTCTCCCTCATGGTTGGACTGCACGAAAGTGGGCTCCACCCCTTTTTCGGCACAATATGCCGTCAGTTCGTTCACCAACATTTCGTACGTCTGCCGTCCGTAAATATCCGGCTCGCGAATCCCCAGCATGTTCAAGTTTGGTCCGTTAATGATGGTTATCTTCATATCCGATCGCCTCCAAAATCCGCGTACACGTTTCTTCCGGCGTGCCGCAAACCGATACGGTTACATCGGCAACTGCTCGATACAGTGGTAACCGCTTGGCATACAACTGCCGCACAGCTTCCGCATCCCGCGATAACGGCCGTCCTGCACGCGCCAACTTTTCTGTATCGCGTTCCAAAAATACAACGATACCGTTTTGCCGCAACGCGGCACGATTTTCAACCGTTAAGATCGCACCGCCACCCGTGGCAATCACGTTGCCGGAGCCTTTGCCCAGCTCCTGCACCGCCTCGGCCTCGTACTGCCGAAACGCCGCTTCACCCATCTCTTCAAAAATCTGCGGAATGGGCTTGCCGACCGCTTGCTCCACGTATGCATCCGTGTCCACCGCGTTGCGACCAAGCGCGCGTGCAAGCAGTTGCGCTTGCGTGCTCTTGCCGCACCCCGGCATTCCCACCAACACAATGTTGCGGAATCGTCTTTCCACCCGGTGCAGGCAATCCTCAATCAAGCCTTTATCCAATGGCTTGTCAAAAAAGATCTCTGACGCGCGGTGGCCTTGTGCCACCAACATGGCAAGTCCGTTCGCGGTTTTCAGACCGCGCTCTTCCGCTTCGGCAAGCAGGCGCGTGCGAAGAGGATTATAAATCAGATCCGCCACCGCTTCACATGCGGGGAACCCTTCCAACGAAACTGGAGCCGCCGCCGTTTCGGGGAACATGCCCACAGGTGTTGTGTTCACAATCACCTGCGCATCCGCGTGCCGATCCAAATTGCCATAGTGGTTTTCGCCGCTGCGCGAAATCACCACCACCTCGGCGGCTTTGAGATCCTCCAGCACGCATTGTACCGTGGCCGACGCGCCACCGTTGCCGAGCACCAGCACCTTTTTGCCGCGCACCGTAATATCGGCGCGCTCCAGCATATAAATAAAGCCCCTGTAATCCGTATTGTATCCGCGCACCGCGCCTTTGTCAAATCGAATGGTGTTCACGCTGCCGATTCGGCGCGCCATATCATCCAATTCGGTGCAATACGCCATGACCGTCTTTTTGTAAGGGATGGTCACATTGATCGCCGCATACGGCGGGTTTTCAAAAAACGCCGCCAACGCTTCCTCCGGCTTTTCGATCAGATCGTACGGATACTCACCAAACGCCGCATGGATCTGCGGCGACAAGCTGTGCGACAACGACCGCCCCAGCAACCCATACCGCGCCGTCATACGATCTCCGTGTAGCTGCCGAGATACCGGAACGTTTCGGTTTCCGCCTGCAGTTGCGATAACAGCTCGGTAAACGCCTTGGAATACACCGACACGTCAATATCAAAATAGAACATGAACTCAAAATCCTTGCCGGGGATCGGACGGCTTTCCAATTTGATAAGGTTGATCCCGAGCGAATAGAATTTCGCAATGACCGTGTACAACGCACCCGGTTTATGCGGTAACGTCAACATCAAGCTGGTACGATGTGCGCCCGGATAAATCTCCAGCTCTTTGGAAATACAGATAAACCGCGTATAGTTGTTCTCCACGTTGGAAACCGCCGTTTCCAGCACGTCCAAGCCATACAACGCGGCACAGGATTCCGAAGAGATCGCCGCGACGTCCATGCGGTCACTGTCTGCAACCGCTTTAGCCGCCACCGCGGTGTTTTCGCACACGTGCACCTTCACGCCTTTCAGCTGATGCAAAAACGTGCTGCATTGTTGAATCGCCTGCTCGTGCGAATAGATTTCGCGAATATCCTCCATCCGCGCGCCTTTTTTGCAAAGCAACACGTGCGGCACGTGCACGCGCGTACTGCGCACCACGTGGAAATTATACCGCAGCATCAAATCGTAAATTTGGTTCACCGAACCGGCAGTGCTGTTTTCCAGCGGCAGAATACCGTAACGGCACAAGCCCTTGTCCACCGCTTGGAACACACCCTCAAACGAGGTCATGTACATAATGTTCGGCGCCGAGAACAGCTTGTCACAAGCAAGCTGCGAGTAAGCGCCCTCCACGCCCTGGCACGCCACCATAGCGCGCTCGGGGAACACTTGCTGCGTGGTGGTAATCGCCTGCGAAATGCGGTCAGTCAGCGTGCTGTCCAAACCCAGCAGGTGACTTTGGTGCGAACGGCTTAGGCTTAAAATCAATTGATACAAAATCCGCGTTTGCGATTCCATATCCTCCCCTGCTAAATCCGAAACCTTTTGCAATAACTTCCGCTCACGCTCGGGGTCCAGCACAGGCTTGCCGTTTTGGCGTTTGTAATCCGCCACCTGCGCTGCCACGCCCATGCGTTTGACAAACAAATCGACCAGTTCTTTGTCAATACTGTCAATTTCATTGCGCAATTCTTCAATACTCATTGTTACCACCCTTTATACCAGATAATCAGCAATTGCAATCGCAACCGCCGCTTCGACACACGGCACTGCCCGCGGTACAATACACGGATCGTGTCGCCCGCGTATGGATAGCGCATACCCGCTTTTCGTGCTTAACTCCACCGTTTCCTGCTCTTTGGCGATTGACGGCGTTGGCTTGATCGCTACCCGCAGCACCAGCGGCATACCCGTGGAAATCCCGCCCAGGATTCCCCCATGCCGATTGGTACGCGTTTTCACCGTGTCACCATCGTAATAATACGCATCGTTGTTCTGCGAGCCTTTTAATTCGGCTGCCGTAAACCCATTTCCGAATTCCACACCCTTGATGGCGGGAATGCCAAACAACAAGGACGCCAACCGATTTTCCAACCCGTCAAACAACGGATCGCCAATGCCGGCAGGCAACCCCACCGCCGCGCACTCAATCGTGCCGCCAACGGAATCACCCTCCTCACGCACCGCCGTGATGCGCGCCTGCATCGCCGATTTTGCGGCGGCATCGTACACAGGGAACGTGTCGGTCAAAAAATCCGCTTCCATCACCGTCACGGGATCGTACAAAGTGTCCTGTATACCGCCAATCGACGCAATGTGTGCGCCAACAGCGATGCCCTTGGTTTTCAAAAACTGTCGGCACAATCCGCCGGCAACACACAGTGCTGCCGTCAGGCGCCCCGAAAACTGGCCGCCGCCACGAATATCGTTCGCACCGTCAAAGCGCACAAACGCGGGATAATCCGCATGCGCTGGACGTGGGTGATCTTTCAGGTCCCGATAATCACCGGATTTCACATTGGTGTTCTCAATCAACGCCGTGATCGGTGCCCCACACGTCACACCATCCACCAAACCGCTCACAAAGCGCGGTACATCCGGCTCCTTGCGGCTGGTCGCAAATGCACCACCCGCCACGCGACGATTCATAAACGCCTGCAGCTCTTCTTCGTCTACACGCAAACCGGCGGGCAACCCGTCCACCACCACACCGATCGCCTCGGCATGGGATTGACCGAACACCGTGATTGTCAGGTTTCGTCCCCAGACAGATGACATACTCTCATCCCCCGTTTCTCAATCTCTTCAAAAAAGCTCGGATACGATTTGGTCACCGCGTCGGCGCCGCGGATCGTCACCGCCCCCTCACACCGCAACGCCGCGATCGCCGCCGACATGACAATGCGGTGATCGTTATACGCTTCTACCGCGCCGCCGTGCAACGGCGATCCTTGAATCCGCAGCCCGTCTTCTGTAACAGCCACACATCCGCCAAGCGATTTTAGCATCTGTGCCACACTCTCCAGCCGATCGCTTTCCTTGTGCCGTAACCGTTCGGCATGATCAATCACGGTTTCACCCGATAACGCCGTAGCGAGCACCGCCAAAATCGGCACCAAATCGGGAATCGCCTCGGCATTTACGTGCAGCGCTTCTTTTCCGTTTCCGCACACGCCGATACTCCCGTTTTTATCTTTTATCGTAAACCCCGCTTGTTGCAGCAAGTCAACAATCGCGCGGTCACCTTGCTTTGAATCCGCCGCCAAACCCGAAAGCGCAAATTCCGTACTGTCGGACAGCGCGGCACCCACCAGCCAGAACGCGGCATTGGACCAATCGCCCTCTGCCGACACCCGTTTGGGTGAACGGTACGTGCCGTCCACCGTAAACGTTGTTCCGTTCGGTGTCACCGTAACGCCAAACGCCTTCAGCGCATCCATCGTTAAGGCAATGTACGGATACGATGCCATCTCACCCACCACGCGAACGCGGCACGGTGTTCCCAGAAGCGGCGCCGCCATCAGTAACCCGCTCACAAACTGCGAGCTTAACCCGCCGTCAATCACAAATTCCTGCCCTCGCAGCACGCCGTCCACCGTCAGCGGGAACACCCCCTCTTCCGACAACCGACAGCCGTGCTCCGTCAACACGGGATTCAGCGGAGTCAACGGCCGTTCGGCAAGTCTGCCGCGACCGATAAATCGCGCGCCGCCGCACGCCGCCGCAATCGGCAACAAAAACCGCAACGTCGATCCGCTTTCACCGCAATCCAACAATGCTCCCGCCGTGTAAGCGCCCCGTGGTGTTACCGTGATGCGCGTTTCCTCACACACAACGTCAGCAAACGCCGCGCGGATACACGCCACCGTCGCTTCAATATCCTTGGAATACGAAACCCCTTCGATCACCGTCGGCTCGTTGCACAACGCGGCACAGATCAACAGCCGATGCACCACCGATTTGGAAGCGATCATGGCGGTCTGTCCTGTTAACTTGTTTCCACTCACCGTAACGGTCATTCCGAAAGCCCCTTTTGCAAATAGGTGTGCAGCTCTTCCACCGGTATCGTCACAATGGTGCCGTTTCCCAGCGACGGTACCGTGATCACGTGCAACGATTGGTTGCGCCGCTTTTTGTCCGCCAGCGCCACCGCATACAAATCGTTTGCCGCATATTCGCACCGTGTGGGCAGCCCATACAGTTTCAAAACTGCTTCCAGCCGTTTGGCAAGTGCCGCCCCGTTCGGTGCAGCTTTTGCCATCACCATCATGCCGATCGCCACCGCACTGCCGTGCGACACGGCAAAATCGCTGCATTTTTCCACGGCGTGCCCGATCGTGTGCCCATAATTGAGCAGCAAACGCACCCCGTTATCGAACTCATCCTCTGCCACGATCTCGCTTTTAATGGATACGCACCGTGCAATGATCTGTGTATCGGTCCAGGCGCGGTTTTCCAACGCTTCGAACAACTCGGGATCGCGGATCATGCCGTATTTGATCACCTCTGCCATCCCGTCGGCATACACCGACGGCTCTAACGTTTTCAGTACCAACGGATCGCACAGCACGCGCCGCGGCTGATAAAATGCACCCAACAAATTTTTCCCTGCCGATAGGTTAACGGCCGTTTTGCCGCCAACCGACGAATCCACGCACGCCAGCAACGTGGTGGGAATCTGCACAAACGGAATCCCGCGCAGATACGTCGCCGCGCAAAAACCCGCCAGGTCGCCCACAACGCCGCCGCCCAACGCCACGATCGCATCGCTGCGCGAAAAGCCTTGCGTGGCAAGCCGGTCGATCACCGCTAAATATTGCTCCACACTTTTGGATGCCTCACCTGCCGGAATCACATATTCCGACACCGCGTATCCGGCCGCCTTCAGCGCTTCGCGCACCGATTCCCCGTAAAGAGGCTGCACGTGACTATCCGTCAGCAGCAACAGCTTTTCGCTGCTCAGCACCCCACGGCACTCCTCGGCAACACGCCCGAGCAAACCCTCTTCAATATGAATTTCATACCCGTTTTGGGTTCCGACATTAATATTCACCATCGCCGCTATCGATCCTCTCTTTGCGATCGCTTCCGTCTTTAAGCAACGCCCGCAGCTGCGCGGCATCACCCTGCTTTAGCGCATCGCGATACTCGGTTAACGAACCGATAATATGCTCGATCTCTTGTATCAGATTGTCCTTGTTTTCCATAAACAGCTCGGTCCACATGACCTCGTTCAAGCGCGCGACGCGCGTTAAATCGCGGTAGCTGCCCGCCGAAAATCCGCGGTGTACCTTAGCGCGCGGGCTTTTCACGTACGCGTTGGATACCACGTGTGCCAACTGCGATGTAAACGCAATAATCTCATCGTGCTTTTCGGGCGTTGTCACCGTCACCGAGGCAAACCCCACCGATTTGATCCACCGCGTCACCTTTTCAAGCAGGCCGATATCCTCCGTGTTCGGCGGTGTCAGAATCATGGATGCCCCCACGTACAAATCTGCATTGGCGTACTTGAGTCCCGAATGATGCAAGCCCGCCATCGGATGCCCGCCGATAAAAATCCAACCGTGATCCTTTTCGATTGCGCGGCACCGTTCGCAAATGCTGCGCTTGATACCCCCGCAGTCAATCACCACCGTGTCATCGGCGATCGCATCCGCCATCTCGGTCAGGTAATCCACCGTCGCCTGCGGGTAAACCGCCAACAGCACCAGCTCACATTCCGCTATGGTGGTTCGATCCAGCACGCCGTCAATGCAATCGGTCAGCTGTGCATACTGCGTCACCGAATCGCTAAGATCGTAACCCAACACACGGTGATCGGTGTATTTTTGAAAAGCCTTGGCGAGCGAGCCGCCAATCAGGCCCAGCCCCACAATTCCTACCGTCATCAATTAAATCGCCTCACGAATATGATTCACACGCTTTGCCACGTCGTCAAACTGTTCCGGCGTGAGTGATTGTGCACCGTCGCACAGTGCATGCTTCGGATCGTTGTGCACCTCAATCATCAAGCCGTCTGCACCGGCGGCGGCTGCTGCCATCGCCATGGGTTTGACCATCCAGTTAATGCCGCTGGCATGGCTGGGGTCCACCATCACCGGCAGATGTGTCAGCTCGTGCAGCATCGGCACCGCCGAAAGATCCAACGTGTTGCGCGTATACGTTTCATACGTGCGAATACCGCGCTCGCACAAAATGATCTGCTCGTTACCGCCCGCCATGATATACTCAGCACTCATCAACCATTCCTTGATGGTGTTGGCAAGACCGCGCTTTAACAAAATCGGTTTGCGGATCTGACCCAGCGCTTTGAGCAGTTCAAAGTTTTGCATGTTCCGTGCACCCACCTGAATGAGGTCAACGTCCTCAAAGAGCGGCAGGTGGTTTGCGTTCATGATCTCGGTCACGATCGGCATGCCGGTTTCCTTTTTGGCTTCCTTTAAAAGCTCCAGGCCATCCGCCGCCAAGCCTTGGAAATCGTAAGGCGAGGTGCGCGGCTTAAACGCACCGCCGCGAAGCAGCGTGGCACCCGAAGCTTTGACCTGCTTGGCAATTTCAATAATCTGCTCACGTGATTCCACCGAGCAAGGCCCCGCAATCATCGCAAAATGACCGCCGCCGACCTTCACACCCGAAACGTCCACAATGGTATCCTGCGGATGAAATTTACGGTTAGCACTCTTAAACGGCTCCGAAATCCGCGTAACCGTTTCCACGATCTCCAGATTTTGCAGCAGTTCGATATCTACGTGCGTGGTATCTCCCACCAGCCCCAGCACCGTGTTATACACACCCTGCGAACGATGCACACTCACCGATTGCGTTTCCAGCCAAGTCACCAGGTTGTCAATCTGGGCTTCGGGAACTCCTTGCTTAATAACGGCTATCATACTTGCTTCCTCCTTAGGATAAAAAATAACGGGCCCGCAGTTTTTTACTGCGAGCCCGATACAGGTTTGGTTAAAGGGTGTCGGCCTTTAATCAGCGGCAGCAAAAAACGCTTCTACTTTTGTTCGCAAAGTAAAAGTAAAAGTAAAATGCGTATTTAACTGCAACTGTTAATTGTTTCATACCGTTACACCTAAATCAATTTATTACGATAAAGTGAGTATAGCACTCCCGTTTTTGTTTGTCAACTACATTTTACCAAATCGGCAAAACAACTTGGTGTGTACTCGTATCGGTCACCGAATAGTAATGCTTGAGGATCTGAATGTAGCTCCAACCCTCTTCGTTGGCGTATCCCACAGCCCCCATTTGGCTGAGTCCGACCCCGTGCCCCCACCCTTGGGTTTTGATGGTCACCTTCTTGGTAGCGGAATCGTACGTTACACGGAATGCATGGGAATTGAGTCCCAACGCACTGCGAATCTGATGCCCGGTTATCTGCTTCTTGGTCTTGCCGTTCATGTAATAAAAATTCGTCTGGTACACGTAGTTCCAGGCATCGCCGTTCCCGGTGCTGCCGTCCCCGTCATACGTCAGCGCCCGCAGCGGAGCTTCGTTCCCCACCGTGGTAAACTGTTCTTCCGGCAAGGTGTAATTCGGGTAATCCTTGCTGGGGTAAGTTTTCGTAAACCATGCCTTGATCTTTTCGTACAGTTCATCCCGCGTCAGGGTCACGGTGCCGGTAAACCGTTTGCCGCCGTACTTGGCGTTTGTGGTCACCTCATCGTATTTGCTGAACACACTTTGGCAATACGGCAGGACGGTCGACCACACGCGGTTGCTGGACGAACTGAATCCGCCTGTTGATGCCGAATACACCGTCTGCAACAGCATCTGCTTGTTAATGGTGGTTTGATTCGTGTTCATCAGCTTCACACCGACCACCTGGCCCACCGCATCGTAGATTTTTTTATCGCTCGCTTTGGACAAGTTGACCGTCGGCAACGCATAACTGTACGGCTTTCCGTAATAGACCGAATACCACAGCGCGTACGAATAGGAGGCCACCGCCTGCGCCTTTTGCGCTTCGGTGGATTTGATCATGGTGGAAGCACCGCCCAGTTCGGATTTCACCAGCGCTGTCAGGATCAGCTGCAACTCCTCTTTGTTTTTCGGACGAATATAACCGTCCGCCCCCTTTGCCACGTTCGAAAACGACCCCGTGTTGTTGATTGCCAGCTTGGATAAAAACTCCGTTTCCGCAATCGTGCCCGCCACCGCCTTGTCACTCGGTGCAGCGGTATCGGTCGGCGCGCTCGGCTTCACCGGCGCGGTGATCGTGGTCTGTGTGGTCGTGGTAGTCGCTTCTGTAGTCGTCGTTGTAGAGGTTGTCGTCGTTTTCTTGGTTTTGGTCGTCGTCGACGTCTTTTTGGTAGTCGTTTCGGTTGCCGTCGTCGTGGTCGTGGTTTCGGTTGTCGTCTCCGTGGTCGTTGTCGTGGCTTCGGTCGTGGTGGTAGTCAACGTCGTGCTGCTCTCCTCACCAAACGCCTCCTGCCACCCTTGCGGCATCAAAGCCACACGGTTCACACGCGCCTTGGTCAGATCGTTTTCCGTATCCTCATCGCTGCGCACCCGTCGCGTTGCCACCACAATGCGCGCACCCTCGTAACCGTAATCGATCGGTGCCGTTAACAACACAACCCGATCGCCTTCCATCACATCCACCGGCGTGTCAAACAAAGACCGCACACGCAGCTGCGACACATGCTCCAAAAACTCGTTCTCATCCGCAAACGTGCCGCACGTGTAATCGTATTCTTCCTCGTCCGTATCGTCTGCCAAAAACACCGCAAAGACCTTGTAGCTTCCCTTTTGATACAACGAATTGATCTCCACCAGTCCGTGCGTTTTCAAAAAGGCAAGCTCTGCGTACTTGCTCAAATCGGCAAACATCTGCCCGTTTTCGGGGCTGTTGCCGTAAATCGTCACGCTTTGGCGATTCGCAAAAACGTCCCCCTGGGCGGCATCGTCAACATAATACGGCGCACCGTATTCCGATTCTTTTTTGTAAAAATCGTGGGTGCTGTAAAACTCAACGCTGGTATCCGCCATGATTGGATAATGGATCTGTGTATCTTCAATATGCACCCAGCCGCGCACCTCGTCATTGTTGCGGTACAGGGTCATAAACTGCGGCATGATCCCACTGGGATACCAGCCGTCGGTTTCGGGTGTTGCCTGCGCATACATATCCGCCAGCCCGTCGTAGCTTTTTTGGTTTTGGTACGGGATATACCATTGCGGATACGCCCACAGACCAAATGCCAGCAACGCCGCAAGTGCACCGCAAAGCCACCGCAGCAGCAACGATTGCCGACGGCGGCGCTTGGCGTTTTCGCTTTCGGTTTTGTTCAGCTCGGCCACCTGCGCTTGCATCTCTTCCAAGGATTGTCCGCCCGCCATCACGCCGGGAAACGCCTCCAGATACCGCCGTGCCATATCCAGCGCAAACAGCGTCGCCATATTGCGAATGGTTTCGCGGTCCTCGTCACCGTGACCGGCAAACACCTTGCGCACCCACACGCGTTTTTCATCGGCCAGTGCCACAAACACCGTGCCCACACTTTTTCCTTCGCTGGTGTCAGGGCCGGCAACACCCGTGATGCCCACGCCCAGGTTGGCACCGCTGATACGGCAGGCGCCCACCGCCATCGCTGCAGCCGTTTCGGAGGACACCGCGCCGCGCTTTTCCAAAATCGCATTGGGTACACCCAACACCTGATGCTTAATTTCTTTGGAATATGCCGCCACACCGCACTCGAACACACTCGATGCACCGGCAATCTCGGTCAACCGACCAGATAACAGCCCCGCTGTACAGGATTCGGCGGTGGCAATTTTCAGTTCCCTTTCGCTCAGCAGCGTCACCACGCGCTTTGCGAGTCCTCCGGCATCCACGCCGTACACCGCATTGCCCAGTCGCTCGCGGATCTCGGAAATAAGGGGATCACACAACGCATCCGCCTCTTGCTCGGTCGCGGCTTTCGCCGTGATGCGCAGCACCACCTCGCCGTTTTTGGCATAAGGAGCCACCGTGGGATTTTCACTGTGGATCAGATCCTGCAGCCGTTCATCGATCGCCGCTTCCGGAATCCCAAAAACACCCACCGTGTGCGAATGAATGGTACCGCCGGAGCATTGCGTCAAATACGGCGCCACCTGATCGAAAAACATCGGGATCATTTCGCGCGGCGGACCGGGCAACAATACCACCCGCTTTTCATCCTTTTCAATCGCGCATCCGGGCGCCGTTCCGTGATCGTTCGGAAACACCACACACCCTGTGGGTAACATGGCTTGCTTGCGATTGTTTTCGGTATACTCCCGCTCGGTTCGCTCAAAATACGCACGAATCCGCTGCTCGCTTTCCTCGTGCAGCTCAAGCGGCAGCGCCAAGCATTCCGCCACCGTTTCCCGCGTCAGATCGTCCTCTGTCGGACCAAGCCCTCCGGTCAAAAACACCGCATCGCAACGCGAAAGCGCCAGTACAAGCGCCTGCTTCAGCCGCTCGCGGTTATCTCCCACCGTGGATTGATAAATTGTGTCGATCCCGTAAGCCGCCAATTCCCGCGCCAAAAACTGACTGTTGGAATTCACAATATCCCCCAACAGCAATTCCGTTCCTACCGAAATAATTTCCGCCTTCATGGATCTCCCACCTTTCAAGCAAGGATTATACGCGTACCACGCGCACCCCTTTGATGGCCTCTTCCACCAAATCCTCGACCGCCAATGCCGCTTCCGCCGCCTCGATCTCCGCTATGCGCGGACGGGTGCGCGGATGCCGCGGCGTAAATACCGTACAGCAATCCTCATACGGTTGGATCGACGTTTCAAACGTACCGATCCGCCGTGCAATCGCAATGATCTCCTCTTTATCCATGCCAATCACCGGCCGAAACACCGGCAGCTCTGCCAACGCATCGGTGCACGCAATAGCGGGGATCGTTTGGCTTGCAACCTGGCCAACGCTTTCACCCGTAATCAACGCGCCGCATTCCTGTTCTTTTGCAATGCGCGTAGCGATCCGCATCATAAACCGCCGCATGATCAACGTAAACAGCTCTTCGGGGCAGGCACGCCCGATCTCCTCTTGAATGTGCGTGAACGGCACAATGTGCAGCGCCATACGGCCCGCATAAACACCCACCTGCTCCAGCAGCGAAATCACCTTCATTTCCGCCCGCTCGCTGGTGTACGGCGGCGAAGCAAAGTGAACACCTGTCAAGCTGATGCCGCGTTTAGCCATCATGTACGCCGCCACGGGCGAATCGATTCCGCCGGAAATCAAAATTGCCGCTTTGCCGCCTGTCCCCACCGGCATACCGCCGGCACCCGGCAACTGCGGTCCGTGCACATACGCCGCAAAATCGCGCACCTCCACCCACACCGTCATTTCGGGCGTGTGAACATCCACCGATAAATGCGGGAATTTTTCCAGCAAAAACCCACCAACCTGTGCACAGATCTCGGGCGAGGATAACGGGAACCGCTTATCGGCACGCTTGGCTTCCACCTTGAACGTGCGCACGTCCGAAAGTGCCTCACCAAGGTACGCGGCCGCCGCCTCTTGTATAACCCCGATTTCCTTTTCCACCACGCACGCGCGGGAAAACGCCGAGATACCAAACACGGTCGCCACACGATCGCTGACCTCATCCCAATCCACATTCGCTTCCATCGGCTCAATATACACGGTGGATTGCGCTTTGCGCAACGTAAAATTGCCAATCGGCTTCAGCCGATACCGCAAATTTTTAAGCAACGCTTCCTCAAACGTTCCGCGGTTGAGGCCTTTGAGCGCTAACTCTCCGTTTTTAATCAAAATGACTTCGTTCATGCTTGTCCCTCATATCACCGATATACTTCCGGCAACGCTTCACCACCGGCAATATACCACATTTTCGGCATCTGCACATCTGCGTTCAACGTGGTTTTTGTCGTATCCACACGCTTATCCTCGCCCTCACGCACCTTGCGCGCCACAATCACCGTGCGCGCATCCTTGAGTCGCGTTTCACGCTTGTTGCTGCAGGTGGATAACGTCAGCAATTCGTCCGATGCCACCACGTCCACATCGCCGAAATCATACAGCGACCGTGCACGGATCTCATCCACCATCGCCATAAAGGATTCGTCGCTGAATTCGGTGCGAATATAGTTGAACACCGGTTCTTCGGCGGAGTTGGCATTCACGATCATCACCGCAAAAACCTTGTACACCGCTTCCTCGTACAAGGTGTTCAATGTCAGTGTGGTCAACCGTTTTGCCAGCGCTTCGTTCGGCTTTGCCAAACGGTTAAACCGCGAAAACATCAACCCACTGTGCAGATTGTGCCCATAGATAATCAAATTTCGGTTTTCGCCCGTCATCGACAGATCGTTCCGATAATCAAAATACAGCGATCCCGCTTTGTCAGACTGCTTCAAAAAATCCCGATCCAAATAAAATTCGTTGTCCGCCGCCTGCACAACCGGGCTATCGATCGCCCCGTCAAACAGATCCTCACCCTCGGTGGCGAACTTTAACCACCCGCGCAGATCGTTGTTGCGCCGGTACAAAGACCGAAATGCATCGTTCATCCCTAAAGGATATTGCGTTGTATCCTCCTCTTCGGGATTCTCGCCCATTTGTTGTTCGTAATACAGCTCCTGCAATTGAACATGCACCGTTTTGGTATGGTTCGGCTTCCACACAAGCTCGTCCAACAAATAGGTCACCGAGCCGATAAACACCACAATCGCGCACAAAAACGCAATCTTGCGCATCCACTCCCGTTTGCTATCCCCCGCCATAGGAATGATCGCCATCAATCCATTCAACAAGGCATACCCGATCGCTTTCAAACTTTTCATGCGTTTTGCCTCCTTTGCAAAGTAGTCACCGCATCGTACAACGCATCGCACAATGCCTGCACATCCATTTCGGTCGTGTACCGCGAAAAACTGATACGCAGCGAGCTGTCAATCTCCGCCGCCGGCAAACCCATCGCCGTCAGCACGCCGCTTTGCTTACCCTTCGCACAAGCCGACCCGCTGGATACAAAAATCCCGCGCCCCGCCAAAAAATGCAGCACGGTTTCGCTGCGAAATCCCAACAGCGACAAATTCACCACGTACGGCACCCCGTTTATCGGTTCGTGCAACCGCACCTCCGGAATGCTGCGCACCCGCTCTGTCAAGCACGCACGCAGCTGCGTATACAACGTCTGTTGCTCCGCGAACGACGGCACCACAGCCGCAGCTGCACCGAACCCGACAATCGTCGGCACCGGTTCCGTTCCCGATCGCAACCCTTTTTCCTGGCCGCCTCCCAAAGCGCGCGGCAGCACCCGCACGCCTTTTCGAATATACAACGCGCCGACCCCTTTCGGTGCGTGCAGCTTGTGCCCGCTGACCGACAACAGATCCACGCCCCATTTTTCCGCTTTGATCGACACTTTCCCTGCCGCCTGCACGGCGTCCGTGTGGATCAACGCCCGCGGCGACACCTTCCTCACTTTGGAAACAACAGACTGAATATCCATCCGCGCACCGGTTTCGTTATTGACAGTCATCACGCTCACCAGTGTGGTATCGGCGGTGCACGCTTGCACGATCGCCTCCGGCGATACCGTGCCGTCCGCCTGCGGCATCACGCGCGTTACCG
>JAZQIV010000107.1:0-19821 GCA_045541305.1 Acutalibacteraceae bacterium
GACGGTCAACGGGAGTAATGCCGTGCTCGGCAACGGCTGCGGAGTAAACCTCCGGGAACAGCTCGTCGATTGCATCTTCATAGAAAACGCCTTCGCCGTAGATCTTCTCGACATACGCGCGGGGAGCCTTGCCCTTGCGGAAACCGGGAATGTTCATTTTGCCGATGTTCTTGCGATAAGCAGCGCTGACTGCTTGTGCAAACTCTTCAGCACCCACTTCAATTTCCAACTCTACGCGGTTGGTTTCGACTTTGTTTGCCTGTTTCAATGCCATGGTGATTAGCCTCCTAAGATTTAAAAATCCATTATCGATTCATTATAACACATTGTTCAGAAGAAATCTACTGAAATTTTGCATTTTTTTGAGTTTTTACGGGATTAAAAGCGGACAAAACTGCAGGGCATCGCACGATGTCAAGCGAAACGTGATACCGTTCCACTCTCCCTGGAACGCTTGCCGAATACCGGCACCGTGAACGTGACCGTAATAGCACCGCCGGATTTCTTCCTCCAGCAGCACGTCGGTAAGCTCCTCGCAGGCACGGCCGTCAAACAACGGCGGGTAATGTAAAAACACAACCGGTTCCAATCCGGTTTGCTTGGCCGCCTGAATGGAAGTGCGCAGCCGTTCCGCTTCGCGCCGCAGGATCTTGGCGTTATCTTCACCATCGTCGTAAAACCACCCACGCGAACCGCACACCGCGTACCGGTCGTCCACCGTCACGGCATCGTTGTGCACAATGGTAAGCGTATCCAACCCTTTTTCCGCCAAAAAGGTATCCATTTTCCGACGGGTACACCACCAATAATCGTGGTTTCCTTTTAAAATCAACTTACGGCCGGGCAATTCGTGTAAAAAGCGAAAATCCTCGTACGCATCCTCGAGCGCCATCGCCCAGGAAATATCACCGGCAAGCACCACTGTGTCGTCCGGATCGATCAAACGCCGCCAGTTGGTTTCCAACCGCTGCACGTAGTTGTCCCAACCGGAAAACACCGTCATGGACTTGTCCGTGGACAACGACAAGTGCGGATCCGATATGACAAACAAGGACACGGCCTCACCTCATCCCAACAAATCAAATACGGTTTGTTCCATGGTGTCTCGATCGCAAACGCCGGTAAAGCGCGGTTGCTTGCCTTTCAGCGCTTTGAGCGGCAACGGGATCGGGCAACCGGTCAACTCGTTGAGCGCATCCACGACGGCGAATTCGTCTGTGACAGTAATATCCGATTGCAAAGCACTCAACACGCTGGCAGAGAATTTATACGGGTTTGCCGTGGAAGCCACCACGGTGGGCGTTGTGTCGCCCGTGCGCTCGCGATAGTCGCGGTATACACGCATGGCAACTGCGGTGTGAGTATCGCACAAGTAGCCTTCCGCCTCGTAAATGGTGCGGATCTCTTCTTTTGTTTGTTCATCATCGCACCAGCCGGCATCGAACAACGCTTGAACCTTGGAAAGCACTTCCGCCGAAACGGTGTACTTGCCACCCTCCTTCAGTTGTTTCATCCAATCGGCCGTTTGGGCATCGTCATTCCCGCACAGATGGAACAGCAACCGCTCCAGATTGGAGGAAATGAGAATATCCATGGAGGGCGAAATGGTTGTGTGGAACGCACGGTTGCGGTCGTAGGTACCGCTCTGCAAAAACTCGGTCAACACGTTATTACAGTTCGAAGCACACACCAGTTTTTTGATCGGCAAGCCCATTTCGCGCGCATAATACGCCGCCAAAATGTTGCCGAAATTGCCCGTGGGCACCACCACATTGATAGCATCACCCAACTGAATCGCACCGTTTTTGAGCATGTCGCAATAGGCCGAGATATAATATACGATCTGCGGCAGCAAACGTCCCCAGTTAATGGAGTTCGCCGAGGAGAACTGACGCCCTTGCTGTGCCAATTTGGCTTTGACGGCGGGATCGGTAAAAATGGTCTTGACACCCGTTTGCGCATCATCAAAATTACCGCGAATGGCACATACGCCGACATTGTTCCCATCCTGAGTGGTCATTTGCAATTTTTGCATGGGGCTGACACCGTTTTCGGGATAGAACACCAAAATGCGTGTGTTGGGCGCATCACGGAATCCTTCAAGCGCGGCTTTGCCGGTATCACCGGAGGTGGCCACCAGAATCACGATTTCGTTATCCCCCACCGTTTTGCCGGCAGATACGCGCATCAAATGCGGTAAAATCTGCAGTGCCATATCCTTGAACGCGCACGTGGGACCGTGCCACAACTCCAACACGGCGGTGCCGTCCTTAAGCGTGTGCACGGGTGCCGGATGATCGCCGGGAAAGCGCTCTTCACAATACGCCGACGTTGCGCAGTCGTGCACCTCGTCCTGCGTGAAATCGGTTAAGAAACGAGATAGAACAAATTCCGCCCGTTCAATATACGTGCGCGAAACCAACCCTTCGATTTCCGCCAAAGACAGCGATGGAATCTGCTCGGGAACAAACAAACCGCCATCTTCGGAGATGCCGCGTGTGATCGCTTGCGCAGCGGATACACGAACGGATTTATCACGGGTACTGTTATACATCATAGTTTATCAAACTCCTCTGCCGAATTACCCCTTATTGTAACGTATTTTGCTTTACTTGTAAAGCATATTCACGGCAAAACTTTCGAAAAAAAGCGATAAGCGTTATCAAACAGAACGGCATCCACCGTTTTTTGCGGCAAACCGCGTTTTCGCAAAAATTCTGCGAACCGACAAGCGGCTTGCACACCGCCAAAGGACGATAAAACCGGTGTGCCGTCCAAATCGAATCCCAACGCCACAACCGCTTCCCCGTTCATTGACAAATAGTGCATCAAATGACGATAAAGGCACTCAAAGCTCTGTTCGCCCAATTGCTCCTCACACAAGGTAAGCCCCACCAAACCGCCACGGTCGCGTATTGCGGAAAACTGTTCATCGGTGAGGTTACGCACATGCGGCGCCACCGATGCCGATACCGAATGGCTGGCGATGAGCGGGCGTGTGGACAATGCGGTCACATCCCAAAAACCGGCTTCATTCAAATGCGAAACATCGGCAATCATCCAATGCTTTTCCAATTCACGCAGGACCTGTTTACCACACGGCGTCAGCCCCGTTTTCATGGGGCTCATGCACCCGTGGCCCAATTCGTTGCTGCCGTTCCACGTCAGGGTAAACACACGCACGCCGAGTGCCGCCAACACGCGCACTCGTTCCGGGTTCCCAGCCAATACCGCACCGTTTTCCACACCTAAAACGCCGACTGCAAGCCCTTGCTCAACCGCTTGCTCCAGCGCAACCGCGGTGCTTACAAAGCGAAACCGATCCGCCATTTTTCGTTGCATACGATGTGCATACGCCAGCATGCGCAAGCCGTACCGCCAGGCAGCTTCGCCGCGCACCGCATCCGACAGCCACACCGCAAACACCTGACACCACGTCTGATAAACAGCGGCACGGGCAAGATCGACGTCACCCGAACAACGGTCTAACACTTCCAGCTTACGGTAACAATCGGTGAGCGTGTCGCAATGCAGATCGAACAGGCGCATGCATTATCCCCCAAACGCGTTTTCAATGTGGTGGATGTTTAGAGCCTTCATCGGTTCACCTTTTTTGGTGATGACTTCGATCACGTCAAAACGCATCTGCCGCGGATCGTTGGTTTCGGACATATATAACAACGCGGTTCGAATAATACGTCGCTGCTTATCGGCCGTAACCGCTTCACGCGGCAAATAATAGGCATTCTCTTCCCGACTCTTAACCTCCACGAACACAATATACTCTTCGTCCGCAGCGATTATGTCAATTTCGCCGAAGCGGCAGCGATAGTTCCCTGCTACCACCTCGTAACCGGTATCTCGTAAAAAACGAGCAGCCAACACTTCGCCGGCTGCTCCCTTTGACACATGTGCCATGTTTACCTCCTACAGGATCTTTTTTAGAAAACTGCGTCGATGGATCGGCGAAACGCCGTACTGTGCCAAGCGTTCATAGTGCAGTGCTGTTCCGTAACCTTTGTGCTTTGGAAAATCATATTGCGGATATTGCTCCGAAAGCTGCAGCATCACGCGGTCACGGCTGACTTTTGCCAAAATGGAAGCTGCCGCAATGCTGGCAGATAACGCGTCGCCCTTAATCACGTATTGTGCCGGCACCGGAAGCCCATCCGGGATGCGGTTGCCATCGATCAGTACCAGGCTTGGCTGCACCGAAAGCGCCTCCACGGCACGCCGCATCGCCATAAACGTTGCCTGCAAAATATTATGTTCTTCAATTTCTTCCACTGACGCTTCGGCGATACCGAAAGCCAGGGCTTTTTCGCAAATGGAATCAAACAGAAGATCCCGTTTCTTTTCGGATAATTTTTTGGAATCGTTTAACCCTTCCGGAACGTTGTTCGGATCCAAAATCACCGCCGCCGCAAACACGGGACCCGCCAACGGACCGCGCCCCGCCTCGTCCACGCCGCACAGAAGCGCCGCACCGCGGGCACGCAAATCTGCATCAAACTCAAGATTTGTCATATAAGCCCCCCATGCGCTCCAGCGGCGACAAGCGAAACACCGCTTTACCGATCAAGCGGTCTTCCTCAATGCAGCCAAACGTACGGCTATCCAACGAATGTCCTGGCGCGCGGTTATCTCCCATTACGAACACGCAACCTTCCGGCACCGTGATCTCGCCCACCATCAATTCCATGGCGGTGGGAGCGCTGACGTAAGGCTCCACTAACACTTCACCGTTGAGATACACCTCACCGGTATTTTCGTCAATGGAAATCGTATCGCCGGCCAAGGCGATCACGCGTTTGATAAGGGGTTGTTTGCTATTCCCCTGGTCGACCACCACAATATCGCCGCGGGTAGGCGTATACGGCAGGCTGGACAATACTAACCGTTCTTGATGGTGCAATGTGTTCTCCATCGAGGTGCCGTCCACATCCACCAAACGAAATACAAACGTAAAGATCAGCACAATGGCAATCAAAGCGGCGGTTACAATCTCCACCCATTCATAGATGCCAACAATGCGCTTTTTTTGCTCCTGCATGCTCATTCCTCCGTGACGCGTTCCAACGTAATGCGCCCGATTTTTTGGCCGCGGAATTCATCCAGCAACATGACGGAAGCACGCAAGGTGTCCACCTCTCCGCCGGAAATCAGCATTCCGCGCTTGCGACCGATCTGTTGCAGCAGATCAAAACGGTCTTCGGCAAGCGGCTCGGTCAATTTATAACGCGTACGCAGCTCCGCTTCATAGTCCGTTGCCAAAATATCCAAAAGACCAACCGCCAATTCTTCGCTGTCCAAAATCTCATCGCGGATAGCACCCGTATACGCCAAATGCTGTGCAACGGTTTGATCCTCGAATTTCGGCCACAGGATACCGGGTGTATCCAAGAGCTGAGCGCCGCCATCGATCACAAACCATTGCTGGTTACGTGTGACGCCGGGGCGATCCTCCACCTTAGCCTTGCCGCCACGTGCCATACGGTTGATAAACGAGGATTTCCCCGAATTGGGGATCCCCACCACCATGGCACGAATAGCGCGTTTCGCCATGCCTTTTTCGGCCCATGCCGCCAATTTATCATGCAGCACCTCGCGCATGAGCGGCACAAAACGCTCAACACCCTTGCCGCTTTTGCAATCCACTGCAATGGCTGCAATGCCTTGTGCTTTATAACGCTTTATCCAATCACGAGTAGCGGCTTCATCGGCGATATCCGCTTTGTTGAGAATCAGCAATCGCGGTTTTTTGGCCACCAATTCATCCAGATCGGGGTTGCGACTGCTGATCGGAACACGCGCATCCACAACCTCAATCACAATATCCACCAACGGTAAGGTTTCAATAATCTTCCGCTTGGTCCGTGTCATGTGCCCGGGAAACCATTGAATGGATTGATCCATGCCGACTCTCCTTTCTGTTAACGCAAATGCAAAACAAAAAGAGGAGAAAATCCACGATTTCCTCCCCCTCATGCTTGCTTATTTAATAAGTTCTTTGACCTTCGCAGCCTTACCCACGCGATCACGCAGATAATACAGCTTACTTCTGCGCACTTTACCGTAACGCACGACGGTTACAGCCGCAACGTTGGGGGAATGCAGCGGGAACACACGCTCCACGCCAACACCGTACGACACACGGCGAACCGTAAAGGTTTCCGCAACGCCGCTGCCCTTTTTGGCAATGTCGGTGCCCTCAAAAGCCTGAATTCTTTCGCGATCACCTTCGCGGATTTTCACATCCACACGAACGGTATCACCGATCGAAAACTGGGGTGCTGCTTCTTTGACGCTATCGGCAGCAATGATTTTCAACGCATCCATGATAAATCCTCCTTTTATTTTACCGGAGTTCATGCCCAACCGGCCGCTTAACCGATGGCAGCGGAACGCCTGCTCTAATGCTTTACCATTAGTCCCCGTTTCGCATGGATTCACGAAACGGATTCCAAAGACCAACCCATTATAATACAGCCGTTTGCAAAATGCAAGAACTTTTTGAAGATTTACGCAAAAATTTTTCCTTCCTTATCCAGCACCGCCAACCGGCGCACGGTGCACGGCAAATCCGGTTGACCGATTTTGAGTTTAAGCGCTTCGATAATCAACGAAGGGTTCACGGTATCGGTGCTGTTGCATGGCAACGTCAGCGTGACGGTACACGCCCCCTCGCCCGCTTCGATCACGGCATCCGACGCGAGAACCGCCGGCTTTAGATCCACGGTTTTGTAATCCTTTTTCTTGGTGCGTTTTTCTACCAAGATCGCTTCTTGCGCGAACAACGCCTGCACGTCCTCGGCACAACAAGTTAAGCACAAGCGATAGACGGCGCGATCCACCTCGCCCGCTTTTTTGACCGCCCAAGCCGCGTGCAGAATGGTAAGGCCGGAGGGCATCACGGTATTCAACCGCTGCACCAATTCTTCCGGAACCATATCATCCGCAAAGCGCACGTCCATGGTTTCCTGCTCACCCTCGTATCCTAAGGACAAAGGCGAAGCAAATGTCAGATACGGATGGCGATTAAACCCTTCCGTGTACCAAATCGGCAACCCTGCACGGCGCACCGCACGGGTCATGGTGCGATTCAGATCCAGGTGCGAGATATACCGCGCACTTCCGGTTTTGGAAAAAGTGATACGCATCGTGCGAAAGTCTTTAACGTCGTTCAACGCATACCCCTCCTTTGTAGCAGGCCGCTCCGCAATGCGAGCAAGCCTCACGGCAATGCGGTGTAGTGGTGTTAGCATGTGCAGCATGGTTTTCCGCCAGTAAAAATTCTTTGGTAACACCGATATCAATGTGATCCCACGGGAAGATCTCATCATCCGCACGGCGACGACACGCATAGAAATCCGGATCAAGCCCCACCGAGCGGAAAATATCCAGCCATTGTTCAAAATCAAAATGCTCCGACCATGCATCCAGGTTAAAGCCGCGACGGAACGCTTCCAGCAACGCTTTTCCCAAACGGCGATCACCGCGTGCCAGCACCGCTTCCAAATACGAGGTTTCAGCATCGTGCCAGCTGAGGGAAATTTTGCGTGTGGTGACCGATTCACGCAACAGCTGCTGCTTTTCACGCAACTGTGCAATACTATCCTGCGGTTCCCATTGGAACGGGGTGAACGGTTTGGGAACAAAGCAAGAAACGCTGACCGATACGTTCACGCCCTTGCCTTTTGGTTTATTGGGATTGTAATAAAAACAGTTGACGATTTTTTGACCCAACTGCGCAATGCCCACCACGTCCTCGGCGGTTTCGGTGGGAAGGCCCATCATGAAATAAAGTTTCACCGCAGTCCAGCCGCCAGCAAACGCCTTGGAAGCCGTATCGAGAATCTCTTGCTCGGTCAAATTCTTATTGATGGCATCACGCAGGCGCTGTGTGCCCGCTTCGGGCGCAAAGGTAAGGCCGCTGCGGCGCAGCACATTCAAGCGATTTGCCAATTCTTCCGAAAAGCCATCCACACGCAAGGACGGAACCGTGATATTCGTGTGCTGCGGCTCCGCCCAGGATAACAGCTGTTCCAAAAGCGGTTCCAGCTGCGTGTAATCGCTGGTGGAAAGCGACGATAACGAAAACTCTTCGTACCCGCTGCTCTCACACAAGGCGCGGCTTTGGCGATCAATAGTATCCACTGATTTTTCACGGACGGGACGGTACAGAAAACCCGCCTGACAAAAACGGCAGCCGCGAATACAACCGCGAAAAATCTCGGTCATGGCGCGGTCGTGCACAATATCAATGAACGGCACCACAAATGATTCGGGATAGAACGCCGTGTCCATATCGCGGATAATACGTTTGCGAATGGTGGCGGGAGCACCGTCACGCGGTGTGATCGCTGCAACGGTGCCGTCTTCATGATAGGTGATCTCATACAAGGCCGGTACATAAACACCCTCAATCGTGGCGGCTTCCCGCAAAAACACCTGCTTTTGGTAGCCATGTTGTTTGTGTTCACGGTACAGGGTCATCAGTTCCAAATTGACCTCTTCCCCTTCGCCGATGATCACAATATCCACAAAATCCGCAAGCGGTTCGGGATTGGAGGCGCACGGACCGCCCACAACGACCAACGGATGCGAGTCATCGCGTTCGGCGCTGAGAAGCGGAATATCCGCCAGATCCAGCATATTGAGAACGGTGGTATAACACATTTCATATTGCAGCGTAAATCCCACAAAATCAAACGTGCGAATGGGATCGCGGCTTTCCAGCGCAAACAACGGGATATGATTTTCGCGCATGAGCTGTTCCATATCGGTATCGGGTGCAAAAACACGTTCGCACCAAAAATCATCCACCGCATTTTTAAGGCTATACAAAATCTTCATGCCAAGGTGCGACATGCCGACTTCGTATAAATCGGGAAAACAAAAGGCAAAGCGCACGTTCACGGCACGCTTGTCCTTAACAACACTATTGAGTTCCCCGCCGGTGTACCGTGCGGGTTTTTGCACTTTATCAAAAAGCTGTTCCAACGTTAACGCCATGATATCCTCCAAAACCTACTCTGTTGAATATCAGTATAGCGTATTTCGACGCGATTTTCAATGCCTCTCTTTCAAGAAAAGCAACAAAATCAAATATCCGCTGAGCAGTAGCAGCGTAACGTTGTGAGTATCTGTAAACGCCAAAAAAGCGCCGAGAAACGTTAGCGGCAGCACGAACAAAGCCGATACCACACGCAGAATACGCAGCGCCGTTTGTTCCGAGCAGCGCAGGCACAAAGCTGCGTACACCGCTTCCCCGCCATCCAGCGAAACAATCGGCAGCAGATTCACAATCCCCAAAGCAGCATGAATAACGCCAGCTTCACGGCATCCGCACACCCACAAAATCAAAAAACAAATACCGTTTATCAAAGGACCGGCAAGCGAAACCGCAACGGACGCGGCGTACCCCGGGAATCGTGTGCGGTCTCGTTCGATCGTCACGCCGAAAATGCCCATCGTCACACGACGCGGTTGATCGTGGACAATGAGCATGGCAAGTGCGTGTCCGATTTCATGCAGGAACGATGCCAGCAAGCACAACAAAACGGTGTGGGTCGGGTCACAGGATAACAGCACGATCACCAAAGCAGGAAACAGAATACTTAGGCGAAAAACAGTGCCGCCGATCACCCATTCAACCATGGTTCACAGACTCCACCCATTCATACACCGATTGCGAAAAGGCGTTATCCATAAAGCAATCGGTGAGCTTAAGGCGTATCTCCTCGTACCAGGCACCGCCGATCAGCCGCATCAACAAAGCAAGCAGCAACACAACACCGCCGATCACGCATTGTATTCCCAAAAAAGACGGACGATGTTGTGTTGCCATGTTGCTTTCTCCCTTATACAATAATACAGATCAAACCGTTACACCCATCGTTGATGATTCGTTCCACGGTTTCCTTCAATTTGAGTCGCGCATCGTTCGGCATACGGTACAGCTTATTGTGCAGACCTTCGTTCACTAAACCATAAAGCGACGTGCCGAAAATATTTGATTCCCAGATTTGCGAGGGATCTTCTTCAAATTCACGCAACAAATAACTAACCAGCTCTTCCGATTGCTTTTCCGAGCCGACAATAGGCGCGACCTCGGTGGTAATATCGGCACGCATCATATGAATCGACGGTGCGGTGGCACGCAAGCGGATCCCGTAACGGCCGCTTTGCTTGATGATCTCGGGTTCTTCCAAGGACATCTCATCCAGCGACGGCATCACGATACCGTAGCCGGTGGCCTCTACCTGATCCAAGGCGTTTTTGATTTTTTCATACCGCGCGCGAATGTGGCTCATTTCGGTCATACAGCGCATCAGTTCACCCTCGTCGGCAATCGGCATGCCGGTCGTTTCGCCAAGCACACGATAAAACAGCTGCGGTTGCAGCGACAAACGAATCACGCCGCTGCCGTTGCCCAACTGGATACCACTCAGCTGAGCGTGATCGATATATTCACACACATCCATTTCCTGCGGGATATCGCGCAGCTGACGAATCTTACAAACGTCGCACGCGGCTTGTTTCATGCTGCTCATCACGCTGCGGCGGATCGGATGATCGTGGTTAAGTTCCATGATCCACGAAGGCACCTCAAAGCCGATTTCACGTACCGGAAACTCAAATAAGATGGTTTCCAAAATGTCACGAATATCCTGCTCATTCATTTCCAGGCAGTTCACGGGACAAACCGGTACACCGTACGTGGCGCTCAATTCTTCGCAAAGGGCTTTGGTATGCTCAGCGGTCGGCGAAACGGTGTTGAGCAGCACCGCAAACGGCTTGTGAAGTTCTTGTAATTCGCGGATCACGCGCGCCTCGGCTTCGGCATATTCTTCACGCGGGATCTCGGTAATGCTGCCATCTGTTGTCACCACCAGCCCGATCGTGGAGTGCTCGGCAATCACCTTGTGCGTGCCCACCTCCGCCGCCATATTGAACGGGATCTCCTCATCGTACCACGGCGTTTTCACCATGCGCGGTGCGTTTTCTTCGATATACCCCAACGCAGAAGGAACCACATACCCCACGCAATCAATCATGCGCACGCGCATATTGGCTGTGCTATCAACCGCGATTTCCACCGCCTGCTCCGGAATAAATTTCGGTTCGGTAGTCATGATCGTACGCCCGGCAGACGATTGCGGCAATTCATCAATCGCCCGCTCTCGGCTGTAGTCGCTTTGAATATTCGGCAGCACCAACGTATCCATAAACTGCTTAATCAAGGTGGATTTACCGGTACGCACCGGACCGACCACTCCGATATAAATATCACCGTTTGTGCGCGTTGCAATATCGCGATAAATCGTATTACTGGCTGTCATAGTCCTTCCTCCGCTCACTTCATTTTTCGTTGGTATATTCTTATGTGGCAGTCGTTTGAAATATGACAGCGCTGCAAAACACAAAAAAGCGAACTCGGAATTTTGAGTTCGCTTTTTATCATCACGCTAAGATTTCTTCAATCAAGTTCAGTTCTTCTGCTGAGAAAGCAGGTGCACGTACAACACCGGCGTTATCAATGATCTGCTCAGGCTTAGAAGCACCAATCAACACGCTGGTAACATCCCCGTCACGCAGCACCCAAGACAACGCCATTTGTGCCAATGTCTGCCCCCGTTCCCGAGCCAAGGCGTTAAGACGGGTAACTTTGGCCAGGTACGTGTCGTTAATGGCTGTTTCCTGCAAAAACCGACCGTCGGTGCGGATGCGGCAATCCGACGGGATCCCCTGCAAATACCGATCCGTAAGCAGGCCCTGCGCCAACGGCGAAAAGGCGATCAAGCCAACGCCCGCTTGCGACGCATAGTTTTTTAATCCGTTTTCCTCAATCAAGCGGTTAAACATGGAATACCGAATCTGGTTGATAACAAACGGTGTGCCCAGTTTGCGGAACAGTGCCACCGCCTGCTCGGTCTGCTCTTTGTTATAGTTGGAGATACCGATATACAGCGCTTTCCCCTGCTTCACAAAGCCATCCAGCGCATACACCGTTTCCTCCAGCGGTGTGTCGGGGTCAGGACGGTGGTGATAAAAGATATCCACATAATCCAGGCTCATGCGCCGCAAGCTCTGATCCAAACTGGCAACCAGATATTTTTTACTGCCGAATTCACCGTACGGACCGGGCCACATATAATATCCGGCTTTGGTGGAAATGATAAGCTCATCGCGATAAACGCCCAGGCTATCTTTTAAGATCTTGCCGAAATTCGTTTCGGCCGCACCCGGAACCGGGCCGTAGTTATTGGCAAGGTCAAAGTGTGTGATACCCAGATCAAAGGCGGTATGGCACATTGCTTTCATGTTGTCCATCGCGGCATCCGAACCGAAATTGTGCCACAAGCCAAGCGAAACGGCAGGCAGCTGCAATCCGCTTGCACCGCTGCGATGATAGGTCATGCTTTGATAACGATCGTCACGAGCTGTGTACATACGCATCTCTCCTTATTTGTGATATTTCCCACCGGCCGCAATTTGCAAGGCGCGATAAGTCTGTTCCAGCAGCATCACACGTGCCATTTGATGCGGGAAAGTCATGCCGGACATCGAAAGCCGCACGCGCGCTTGGTGTTTGACCTTCGGCGATAGCCCAAAAGAACCGCCGATCACAAACACCACGTGGCTGACGCCATCCACCGTCCATTGTGAAAGCTGTTCCGACAACGCTTCCGAGGTATAGCCTTTCCCCTCAATACACAACGCTACCACAGCAGCACCGGCGGGAATACGGGATAACAATCGCTCCCCTTCCGCTTCTAAACCTGCCGCGATTTGTGCCGCCGAAGGGGTATCGGGCAGTCGTTCCTCCGCCACTTCCACAATCTGCAATCGGCAAAAGGCGGATAATCGTTTTGCATATTCCGCACAGGCATCACGCCAATATGCTTCTTTCAGTTTGCCCACACAGGCGATGGTAACACTCAGCATAGCACTCGCCCTTTATTAAAAGATTAAATACGGTTGATCGTTTTCCGGCGGTGCCACCTGCAGCAAAAAATCAACTTGCTCGGTCATGCCGCACGATTGCAACGTAGTAAGCGCGGTGGCACTCGCTAAAGACGGCATATTGTTTTCTCGGCTCAAATGTCCAAGGCTAATGCGTGTTGTACCGCTGCGTACCAGCGAAGGCAGCTCCGCCGCACACGCTTCATTGGATAAATGGCCGCGTTCAGACAAAATGCGACGTTTGAGATAATACGGATACGGTCCGTTTTCCAGCATACGGACGTCGTGGTTGGATTCGATATGTATCAGATCACAACCGTGCAGATGATCGCGAACGGTCTGCGTCATGACGCCAAGATCGGTGGCAACACCCACGGTACGGTCATCACGCAACGCCACGCGAAAGCCGGTAGCTTCATAACTGTCGTGTGAAATCGGGAAAGAAACAACCGAAAATTCTTCCAGCTCTACCACATTCTCCGATACCGCAAAACACGGTGCCATATCCTGCAACGCCTTGACTTCCCGCATGCCGTGCAGCGTGCCTTCCGATGCAAACACCGGCATCCCAAATCGCTTTTGCAACACCCGTACACCGGCAATATGATCGATGTGCTCATGGGTCACAAAAATTGCTTGAATCGCGTGCGGATCGATACCACGCGCCTGCAACGCTTTTTCAATACGGCGTGCGCTGACACCCGCATCGATCAAAATGCCGGCAGTCGCCGTACCGATATACAAACAGTTTCCGCTGCTGCTGCTGAACAGCGAACAAAAACGCGCCATACGATCGCTCCTTTCTGCAAAAAAGGCGCGCGCCGTTCGGCGTGCGCCCTTGTATCTTTGAATTATTGGGCTTGCTGGAACAGAGAATCCTCTTCAGAAACGCGTTCCACATCCGCGCCCAGACCCTTGAGTTTTTCTACCAAATCCTCATAGCCGCGTTCAATGTACTGAATCTCTTCGATTTCGGTGACACCTTTGGCTGCTAAGGCAGCGATCACCATTGCCGCACCGGCACGCAAGTCCAAAGCCTTAACAGGGGCGGCGTTGAGCTGCGGCACACCCTGCACCACTGCCAACTTGCCATCCACCTGAATATCCGCGCCCATACGGCGCAGCTCATCCACGTAGCGAAAACGGTTTTCCCAAACGCCTTCATTGATAATGCTCGTCCCCTCCGCGAGTGACAACAGCACTGCAATCTGCGGCTGCATATCGGTCGGGAAGCCGGGATGCGGCATGGTTTTCACATTGCAATGTGTGAGTTTACCGGAAGCGCAAACGCGGATTTCTTCATCGAATTCTTCAATCTCGGCGCCCATTTCCTGCAGCTTGGCGGTAATGGATTCCAAGTGTTTCGGAATGACGTTGCGAACCGTAACGTCACCGCCCGTCGCCACCGCCGCCGCCATGTACGTACCGGCTTCGATTTGATCAGGGATGATGGAATACGTGGTGCCGTACAAACGCTCCACACCATAGATTTTAATCACGTCGGTACCTGCGCCGCGAATATCCGCACCCATGGAGTTTAAAAAGTTCGCAAGGTCGACAATATGCGGTTCTTTTGCCGCGTTTTCAATCACCGTGGTACCGTTTGCGCACACGGCAGCCAACATGATGTTGACCGTGGCACCCACCGAAACCATATCCAGGTAAACGGAACTGCCCTGCAATGCTTCAGCATGAGCATCGATCATGCCGTTTTTCATCGGCATGACTTTTGCGCCCAGGCAGGTAAAGCCTTTGAGATGCTGATCGATCGGACGCACGCCGAAGTAGCAGCCGCCCGGCATCGGTACATTGGCTTTGCCGAAACGGCCAAGCAAAGCGCCGATGAAATAATACGATGCGCGCATTTTCTTTGCCAAATCATGCGGCACGGTTTGGGTGACAATGGTGCGCGAATCGATCTCCACCGTATGGTGATCGATTCGACGAACCGTGGCACCGAGCGAAGACAAAATCTCCAAAGCGGTGGCAACGTCAGCAATATTCGGAATATTTTCAATGCGGCAAACACCGTTCGCCAGCACAGTTGCAGGCAGAATCGCCACAACGGCATTTTTGGCGCCGCTGATATCAACCGTACCGGTTAAACGATGTCCTCCGCGGATAACATACTTGTCCAACAAACACACTCCCTCGAATGTATAATTGGGGGAATTACCGCAAAAATCAAAAAGATAGACACAATCAAAACACGTGGATATACACCCACGTGTTTCAGTATACCATACTTTTTATAAAAATCAAATATTTTCTAATAAAAACTTAATTTTTTTGTGTTTTCACACCATATATAGTATGGATAAGATTATTGTGATTTAATCATGAAAAGTTTTTCCGAAATTAAAAGCCGAGGGATTCACCCACCAAAATGACGTGAATGCGATCCTGAACGCGCTGCCAACCGCTGATCAAATAATCCGCACAAATGCGATCCTCCGACCGGCAACCATCTGTGCAAACAGCGCTGTCTGCCGCCTGACACTTTCCCTGCGCTGCACAATACGTGCGGCATTGCAGGCGTTTGGCGTTCAGCGGGGCGGCAACCGTTTTCACGCGATGCACGGCCGCGGGAAGATCATCCACAATTTTGTTGCAACCGACAACCAAGATCACGTTTTTGGGCCCGTAAGCCAATGCAGCCACGCGATTGGCGCGACCGTCGACGTTATACAGCTCACCGTTGCGAGTCACCGCATTGGAAGAACACAAATACACGTCCGCCAGCAGGCTGTTATCCAAAACGGCATTGCGCTCGGCAGCGGTTAGGTTTTCGGCGTAACGATCCAAAAAACAGTATTCGCCGCTTCGCAGCAGATCAATCACACCCGCTTGAAACAAGCTCTCGGAGCCGCCGACAGCCACGGTAACACCGGGCTGCAACAGTTTCTTAACAAGCGGCACCACCTCGTTTTTGGTTGGCACGCAATGAGCAACCATACGGTTACGGCGCAGCGCTTCGGCAACGGGCTCCAATTGGGATACGGTCATGCGATCGCTCATATTATTCAATCACCTGTTCTTGTTCCAATTTTGTGATGAGGTCGACACGGCGTTGATGACGGCCACCTTCAAACGGGGTGACCAAAAAGGTTTTGACAATCGCTTTCGCGAGTTCCGGCCCAATGATGCGGGCGCCCATTGCCAGCATGTTGGCATCATTGTGCTGACGGGTAAGCTGTGCAGAAAGCGGATCGCCGCACAGCGCGCAACGAATACCGTGCACCTTGTTGGCGGCAATGCTGATACCGATACCGGTGCCGCAAATCACAATGCCTTTTTTGCAGGTGCCGTCGGCCACCGCTTTGGCGGCACGGGCGGCAAACACGGGGTAATCACAGCTGGCAGAGGTATCGGTACCGAAATCGCAGTACTCCTCCCCCATATCGTTAAGCAACGCTTTGATTTCGTTTTTCAGTTCCACGGCAGCGTGGTCACAAGCAATAGCAATCATGAAATTTCCTCCTCAAAATAACGGAAAGGGCGACACTCCGCGGAGTGTTGCCCATTTGTATTCCGTAAATTATTCAGCCGTTTCTTCGGCAACGGTCTCTTCAGCAGCCGGAGTTTCTTCCGCAGGAGCTTCCTCAGCAGGAGCTTCCTCTACTGCCGGCGCATCTTCCAACAGAGCACGGATGGACAAGCTGATACGCTGTTTCTCCGTGTCGATGGCGATGATCTTGACCTGCACTTCTTCGCCGACCTTCAGAGCGTCTTGCGGTTTCTCGATGCGGCGATTCGCGATCTGCGAAATGTGGATAAGGCCATCCACACCGGGCATGATCTGAGCGAAAGCACCAAACGTGGTCATTCCGACAATAGTAGCCGTGACAACGTCATCGATGGCATACTTGGATTTGAAGATTTCAAACGGATTGTCTTCCGCACGGCGGTAGCCGAGGGAGATCTTGCGTTTTTCGGCATCGAGATCGCGGATATACACCTCCACGGTATCGCCGATGGACACGACTTCAGACGGATGCTTGATATGTTTCCAGGACAGTTCAGACACGTGAATCATGCCGTCCACGCCGCCGAGATCCACAAACGCACCGTAAGAGGTCATGGATTTGACAACACCGGTATATTTCTGGCCGATCTCTGCCTGAGCAAAGAACGCTTCTTCCTTCTCCTTGCGCTCCTCACGAGCAACGTCACGAACCGAGCCGAGCGCACGATGACGCTGATGGTTGATCTCCAGAATTTTGAAACGAACCGTTTGCTTCAGCAGCGGGCTCAAATCTTCCATGCGGCTGACGGAAGCACGGGAGGCCGGCACAAACACCTTAACGCCGTGGGAAGCGACCAGAATGCCGCCTTTGATAACATCGGTGACGACACCTTCGAGGATCTCGCCGCTTTCGCCGGCAGCCACGATGGTATCCCAGCCTTTTTTGGCATCGACACGTTTTTTGGAAAGCATGATAGTGCCTTCTTGATCGTTGGTACGCATGATGAGCAGTTCCAGCTCATCGCCGACTTTGACCAATTCGGAGGGATCAGTTCCCTCGGCGGACAACTCTTCGGTCGGGATATAACCGGTCTGTTTGCGGCCGATCACTTCGACTTGTACCTCGTTGGGTGCAATACCCACGACGATGCCGTGCACTCTTTCATTTGTAGTTAAACTTTGAAGAGAAGCTTCGAGCGCCTCCTCAAAACTCATTTCGTCAAAAGATTTGACAGGTTCGGCGGCAACGGCCACCTCGTTTTCTTGGACTTCGCTGTTGTTGACGATCTCGGACATGGTTGAAAGTACCTCCTTAATTATATCGGAAGGCGTGGAAGCGCCGGCGGTTAAACCGATCACATTTGCATCTGCAAACGGTCCTGCCGTTAACTCCTCTGCCTTTTCGATCAAAACTGTTGGGCAGTGGGGTCGGCATACCTCGCGCAGTTTTGCGGTGTTGGAACTCTGACGCCCACCGACAATTACCATCACATCGCTTTGCTGTGACAGAGCTATCGCTTCTTCTTGTCTTTTGGCGGTAGCACTACATATTGTATCAAAGATTATGAGATTTGTATAGTGTTTTTTTGCAATTTCGGAACACTTTTTCCAAGTATTCATGTGAAAAGTGGTTTGCGCGACCAAAATTGCGGGTGAATTTCGGTCCGGAATTCCACTTTCTTCCAATTTTAGCAATTCTTCCTCGTTGGAAAACACATAGGAATCCGTTTGGCAATGACCGCGAATGCCGATGACCTCCGGATGATGTTCATCGCCGGCGATCAAAACCGTGGCGCCCGCTGCCGATTGTTCGGCAACGATGCGGTGAATTTTGGCGACGAACGGGCAGGTGGCATCGTAGCAAACGATTTGTTGCGCTGCAATGGCATCGTACACACTTTGCGCCACCCCGTGAGAGCGAATCACCAACGTGGTATCGGCGGGGGTATCGGCGGGATCCGCCACAATGGACACCCCACGATCCGCCAACGCTTGCACCATCTGCGGATTGTGAATGATCGGGCCGAGAGTACAGACCTTCTTGCCCTCGTCCAACAATTGATATACCGCGTCAACGGCGCGCTTGACGCCAAAACAGAACCCTGCGGATTCTGCCACTAAAATCTGTTTAGCCATGCGTTTCGATCAACTCCCCGATGCGCTGCATGATGTGACGCGCGGCAAAATGGAGATTGGGTTTTTCGGTATCGGTTAATTGCAGCTCCTGCGGTGTGATCGGCATGCCGTACACCACGGTGATACGTTGGAACGGACGAATCTTCTGCCCCTTTGTTACCACCGCCGCCGGCAACACCGAGCAGCCGGTGCGGGCAGCAATCAGGGCGGCACCGGATTTGGGACTGAGCAGCTTGCCGGTTTTGGACCGTGTCCCCTCCGGGAAAATACCCATGATCTTCCCTTCCTCCAAAATGCGGGAAGCGGTATCGATCACACCGGTATCGCCTTTTCCGCGGCGAACCGGGAAAGCACCAACCTGTTTTCCCAAAAACCAAGAAAAAAGCGGATTGCAAAACAATTCGGCTTTTGCCATAAAATGCACATGGCGTTTACGGTGTGCCACAATTAACAATACGGGGTCCCAATTGGAAATATGATTGGAGCACAAGATGATCGGTTCACCCTGCGGCGGGATATTCTCCGCGCCCACAACACGCACACGCATGAACAACCGGATAATCGGCCCCAGTATATGAATCAACGTGCGGCCAAGCCACATGGTTTGTGTCACCCCTTCAATGCATTCAGTACGGTTTCTTTTAACCGTGCAATGGCTTCCTCCAGCGTGTTATCGCTGGTGTCGATCAGCACCGCATCCTCCGCCGGTTTAAGCGGAGCGGTGGCGCGATGCGAATCGTTATAATCACGCTCTTTCATATCGGCCAGCACCTCTTCGTATGTGACCGACATACCTTTTTCCTGCAATTCAACAAACCGCCGTTGTGCACGAACCTCTGCCGAAGCGGTAAGAAAAATTTTAACGGTTGCGAACGGTAACACCACGGTACCGATATCGCGCCCATCCATAATCACACTGTTTTTCTGTGCCGTTTCCTGCTGCAAACGAAACAGGAACTGACGCACCGGGGGCATGGCCGACGTTGTGGAGGCCGCCATGGACACCTCGGGGGTGCGGATATACGCACTGACGTCTTGATCGTTCAAGAACACGCGTTGCTCGCCATCCACATATCCCATGGAAACACGAATGGTCGGTAACAGTGCCTCGACCGCAGCTGCATCCTTGGGGTCGATACCGTTTTGCAAAACGGCATAACCGACCGTTCGATACAGCGCACCCGTATCGACATATAAGTAGCCCAGCTCGCCTGCCAAAGCGCGGGCGATGGTGCTTTTGCCGGCACCGG
>JAZQIV010000108.1:0-6319 GCA_045541305.1 Acutalibacteraceae bacterium
GTTTCATGGCATTCACCTCGTGTTAAAACAGTTTGAGAACATCGCTGAAGGTTACCACAGCGATAAGCAAGAGCAACAATACCAAGCCGACCGCATGCACGATCGCTTCGTATTTGGGCGGGACTGGTTTGCGGGTGATCCCCTCCCAGCACAGGAACAACAACCGACCGCCATCCAAAGCGGGAACGGGCAGCAGATTGAACACGCCGACGTTGACCGTGAGCAGGGCAATCAGCATGAGCACATCACCCAGGCCGATCTGCCAGCGTTCGGCAGACAGCGCACCCGCAACCGTATCGCCGATGATATCCACCGTGCCGACGGGGCCGGACAGATCGTTCAGCCCGTATTTGCCGGTGAGAATGCCGCCCAGGCTACGCCATACCGTGACGGCGACGCTGCATTCCGTGCGCGCGGCCTGCGTGATGGTGGAGCCGATGGTTTGCGGGATCGCGTTGACCTTGAAATCGTATTTTAGGATATGGCGACCGGTTGCTTCGTTATACGTGCGGGTAAACTGCACGGCAGGCAACAGCACTTCCGTATCGACGCCGTCCACCGTGCGGCGAACCAGCATTTGGAATTCGCCGTCGTCGCTGTCCTGCAGCAACGCCTGAATATCGAATACCGAAAACACGCGCTTGTTATCGATGCGCAGAATGGTATCCCCCACCTGCAGACCGCTTTTGGCGCTGACGGCGTTTTCTTCCTGCCAGGAGATGGCGGTGCCGGCGTAATACGCCTTGCCGTCGGCCGACGGGAGCGTGCACACGCCGAAATACACCAGCAAGATCACAAACCCGAGCAGGATGTTCATGGTGGCGCCCGCGACCGTTATCAGCACGCGCTGCCACACTTTTTTGCGATAAAAGGCGCGCGGATTATCCGTGACAGGGGCTTCGGTGTTGACCTGGCCGCCGCCTGCGGCGTCCTCGCCCTCCATGGCGCAATAGCCGCCGATGGGAAACAGACGCACGCTGTATTTGGTTTCCCCTTTGCCCCAGCCGAACAGCTTGGGGCCCATGCCGATGGCAAATTCATTCACCTGCACACCGGTGAGCTTGGCAACAATGAAGTGACCCCATTCGTGAATGACCACAATGAGACCGAACACCAATACGGCAGCGAACAAACGAAAAACGGTTAACAATACGCTTGTGATACAAATCACCCTCTACGGCACTCTTCATCGACTGCCAAAATATCTTCAACGGTTGTAATCGGCGGGAAGGAACGCGTGAGCGTTTCGGCTACCCGCTCGCTGATGGCGTAAAACGGGATTTTGCCTTGACGGAACAGCCAGTTGGCCTGCTCGTTGGCGGCGTTGACCGCCGCGGGATAGGCGCCGCCTTTTTCGATGGCGCGGCGACACAGTTCAATGGCGGGGAACGCTTCGTGATCGGGTTTGTAAAACGTGAGCTGCCCGATCTCCGCCAGGTTCAAGCGCCGTACGGGCGGTTGACCGCGTTCCGGCCAGGTTAAGGCGTACTGAATGGGGATGCGCATATCCGGCACACCCATTTGCGCCAGCACGGAATAATCGGTAAATTCAATGAGCGAATGCACAATGCTTTCGCGATGCACCACAATATCTATATTCTCCGGCGCCACGTCAAATAACCATTTTGCTTCGATGAGCTCCAAGCCCTTGTTCATCATGGTGGCGGAATCGATGGTGATCTTCTGCCCCATGCTCCAGTTGGGATGGCGCAAGGCATCCTCCAGCGTGACGGTGCGTAAATCCTCCGCCGTTTTGCCGAAGAACGGGCCGCCCGATGCTGTTAAGATCACGCGGGACAAGCCGAGGTCTGCCGACGGTTGCGGCGGTGCCCAGGCACCGCCTGCCGTTGCTTGCAGGCACTGAAAAATGGCGGAATGTTCACTATCCACGGGTAACAACCGCGCGTTGTGTTCGCGCGCGGTGCGCATGACAAGCTCGCCGCCCGCTACCAACGTTTCCTTGTTGGCAAGCGCCACGTCGTGACCGGCACGCAGGGCGTGCAGCGTCGGCAGCAAGCCGACCATACCGACCACCGCGTTGAGCACCACGTCCGCTTCGGGCAATTCCGCCAGTGTGCACAAGCCGTCCATACCGGACAGCACCGTGACGTTCAGATCACGCACACGGTCGCGCAGGTCGCGCGCCGCCGTTTCATCAAACAGCGCGACGGTGGACGGGTGAAACCGGCGAATCTGTTCTTCCAGCAGGGTAGCGTTGGAGTGGGCGGCCAAGGCCGCAACACACCAGCCGCGCTGTGACGCAACGTCCAACGCTTGGGTGCCGATGGAACCGGTTGAGCCTAAGATGGTCAAGGTTTTGGACATGTACTCCACTCCGATCACACAGAATATACAAGCGGGAAGATTTGAATGACAAGGAACACCAGCGGAAACACGGGGATCAGCGAATCAAAGCGATCCATCACGCCGCCGTGACCGGGGAAAATATTGCCGAAATCCTTGACACCGTAGCGACGTTTGACCCACGAAGCGGCCAGATCGCCCAGCACGGAAAGCGGCGCACAGATGAGCGCCAGCACAAACACTTCAAAGTACGAGATGCCGGCCGCGCCCTGCAAAATCGAAGCATAGATCCAGGCCGCCAGCAGGCTGAACAGGATGGAGCTGATGATGCCGCCGATGAGGCCTTCCACCGTTTTTTTCGGAGATAAGCGCGGGCAGAGCTTGTGCTTGCCGAAAAAGGTGCCGGTGAAATACGCGCCCGTATCCGACAGCCATGCGGTGGTGAGGGCCAAAATGACGTAAAACAGGCCGTCGCTTGCGCGCTCACCCGACAAGCGCAGGTGCGACATGCAGGAAAGCGGCACGGCGACCGCAACGGAAATAAAAAACGCCGCTGACAGCTTTTCGAACGTGACCGTGCCGTGATGGCGCCACCACAAAACAGCAAGCACCAGCACGTACAGCAGTACGATCAAAAAGACCCATCCGCCGTTGATGCGTGAGAAAAACGGTGTGAGCGCCGCGAACGCCATCGCCGCGATCCCCACGCTGTGGTGTTGGACCGCTTGCGTGACGCGCAGCATTTCATACACGGCAACCGCACAGATCGCAGCGTTCGCAATGGTGAGCACCGCGGTCCACGGAATAAAAAGCACGATTAAAAACAATGCTGCCGCCGTAAAACCGGTGATCAGTCGTTGTTTCATCGGAGAACTTCCCCCTTTTTTACACACCGCCGAATCGGCGATGACGTCCTGCATACACTTCCAACGCGCGATCGAGATCCGCGGTGGTGAAATCCGGCCACAAAATCTCATCGAACACGTACTCGGCATACGCGCTTTGCCAAATTAAGAAATTGGATAAACGATATTCGCCGCTGGGACGCAAAATGAGGTCCACGGGCGGTTGATCGGCGGTGTACAGCCGCTCTTCGATCGCGGCTTCGTCGATCGCGGCGGGATCCAGCGTGCCGTCCTTGACCGATTGCGCCAGCGAGCGCATGGCGGTGACCAGCTCCGCGCGGCCGCCGTAATTGATCGCAATGTTGAGGATCATGCCATCCTTTTGAGCGGTGGCTTCCTCCGCTTCCGCCATCAGCGCACAAATATCCGGTGCCAGCATGGAGCGGTCACCGATGAAGCGGGTGCGGATGTTTTCTTTTTTGAAATCCGCAAGCGATTCCTTGAGATATTCGCGCAAAAGGTTCATGATGGCCTCCACTTCCTCCTGAGGACGTTTCCAGTTCTCGGTGGAGAAGGTGTAAAACGTGGCAACCTTGATCCCGCGTTTTTCGCAATGCTTGGCGATGGTGCGAAACACCTTGGCGCCGGTGACGTGCCCTGCCTGGCGGGGCAAGCCGCGCTTTTTCGCCCAGCGTCCGTTGCCGTCCATGATGATGCCGATGTGTGCCGGCACAACCGACGGCTCAAGCGGCTGTTCCGCTTGCTTTTTGGAAGAAAATAATGCCATTGACCTACACCTTCTTTCCGCAAACAAGTGACCGGAGGAGAATGCTCTTCCGCCGGTCACGCAGTTTAGATTTCCATGATTTCCTTGTCTTTTTTCGCCGCAATCGAATCAATCTCTTTGCAGAATTTATCGGTGATATCCTGCATTTTCTTTTCGGCGTTTTTCAGATCGTCCTCGGTGATCTCGGACTTTTTCTTCATATCCTTAAGCTTATCCATCGCGTCGCGGCGAATGGAACGGATCGCCACTTTGGAATCCTCAGCGTATTTGTACACACCCTTGACCAATTCCCGGCGGCGTTCTTCCGTCAGCGGCGGGAAAATGAGGCGCAGAGCGCTACCGTCGTTTTGCGGGTTCAGGCCGAGATCGGAGGTGAGAATGGCTTTTTCGATATCGCGCAGCGAGTTTTTATCCCACGGGGAGATGAGAATGGTGCGCGGTTCGGGAACCGAGATCGCCGCCACCTGGTTGATGGGTGTGGGCGCGCCGTAATATTCCACCTGAATGCGATCCAGCACGGCGGGATTGGCACGGCCGGCGCGGATGGTGGCGTATTCGTTGAGCAATGCGTTGATGGTTTTATCCATCTTTTCTTGCGCTTTTTCAAAAATCGTGTTCATACTGCTCCTCCTTTAGGAATGCACGACCGTGCCGACGTTATCACCGGCGATGGCGCGCACAATATTTTCGGGGTTTTCGAGGTTGAAGACTAAAATCGGCAGGTTGTTATCGTTGCAAAGGCTGGCTGCGGTGGAATCCATGACCTTGAGGTCACGGTTGAGCACTTCCATGAACGACAGCGTATCGTATTTGACGGCGTTGGGGTTTTTCTTGGGATCGCTGTCGTACACGCCGTCCACCATACTGGCTTTGAAGATGATATCCGCTTCGATCTCCAAGGCGCGCAGCGCGGAGGCTGTGTCGGTGGAGAAGAACGGGTTACCGGTGCCGCAGCCAAAGATCACAACGCGGCCTTTTTCCAAATGGCGCACGGCGCGGTTGCGAATGTACGGTTCGGCAATTTCGTGCATGGCGATCGCGGTTTGCACACGCACCTGGCAGCCCAATTGTTCCAGCGAATCCGCCAACGCCAACGAGTTGATCGTGGTGGCGAGCATGCCCATGTGATCGGCACGGGTGCGATCCATTTCGCCGCTGGAACGGCCGCGCCAGAAGTTACCGCCGCCGACAACAATGGCGATCTGTGCGCCTGCATCCACACATTCCTTGATGGATTTGCACACACGGTTAACCGTTTCAAAATCCAGGCCGTGGCCCTGCGCACCGGACAAGGCTTCACCGCTGAGTTTCAGTAATACGCGTTTATACTTCGGTTGCATGATTCTTCACTCATTTCCCCTAATTATTCTTATTTTACATTCTACTATAATTTCTTCATTCTGTAAAGAGGAAAGATTGCGTTTTGCAACAAAAAAGCAAGGCGAAAACCATTGCGAGTTCAATACACGTATGGTATAATACAAAACGGAGTTGATACGTATGGCATCTACCTTGCTGCATATTTGCTGTGCCCCGTGCTCGATCCGTTGCATTGAAACGCTGCGGGCGGAGGGCATAGAGCCCGTTGGGTATTGGTATAACCCCAACATTCACCCCTACACCGAATACCGCAGCCGTAAAACCACGCTGGAGGAATACGCAAAGGCGATCGAGCTGCCGCTCATTGTGAACAACGAGTACGGGCTGCGCCCGTTTTTGCGCGCGGTCGGCGAGGCGTTTGACAACCGCTGTGAAACCTGCTATCGGTTGCGGTTGGACGAGGTGGCCCGCACGGCGGCCGAAAAAGGGTTTGAGTCCTTTACCACCACGCTGCTCATCAGCCCGTACCAGGATCACGAATTGATCGTGCGGGTGGCAAACGAAGCAGCCGCCGCCCACGGTGTGACCTTTTTGTATCGGGATTTTCGCCCGTATTTCAAGGAAGGTCAGCAAATCGCGCGGGACAGCGGCTTGTATATGCAAAAATATTGCGGTTGCATTTTCAGCGAGGAGGAACGGTACCGTCGTAAGAAAACAGCGAAATCGACGGTGTGATCGCTTCGGTCGGGCTGCACACGGTCAGCGAATAGCCCGGGAACGGATAACGGCGGAAATGCCAGCCTTGTGCGGGCGGCTTGCGCATGCCGGCAAGGCCGATGCCGATGGCTTTGACATAGCTTTCCTGGCGGGTCCAGCTGTTAAAAAAATCCTCGGTGGTTTGGGCGGAATCGGCGCCAAAGCACCGTGCGCACAGCTTTTCCACGTTCACCGCGCGGTATTGCTCGATATCCACGCCGATGGGGGCGGTATCGAGCGCGCAGACGGCAAACTCACCGCTGTGCGATAAGCTGAAATGCAGGTGGGGGTAATCGCGCAAAAACGA
>JAZQIV010000109.1:0-7439 GCA_045541305.1 Acutalibacteraceae bacterium
GCTACCATGCCCTCGCAATGTGTCCAAAACAGTTTCATATCCCATTCCAGACTCAGTACCGGTTTGTTTTCCACATCCACAAAATAGAAAAGTCCTTCCATTTCGCGATCCCAACCGCGTTCCAACGACCACAGTGTGATCGCGGCGGCTTTTTCCATCATGGCTTTGTCACCGCGATGTACCGCCTCACTCATGATGAACCATGCTGTTTCCAGACTGTGACCGGGGTTGATGAGCCGTCCTTCGGGGGAATGGACGCGTTCGCCGTTCGGCCCAACCGTTTCCAGTAAGGCTTTCTCGTCCTCTTTCACAAATTGTGAGAAAATCTTGTCCACACACGCCGTGATGATCTCGTCGTATAACGGGTTTTCATCGATTTTTCGCATGTGCTGGCACACGTTCAGCATGATCATCACAATACTGTGCCCTTGGTTTTTACGGGTGCTCGGTTCAATTTTGGGCGGGAACACACCCGGCGTGGTGTAATAGTAATGGAATTTTTGGAACAGTTGGATGGCACGTTCTTTGACTTCGGGGTCGCGCGTGGCGATGTACAACTCCACATAACCCATGATCGCAAAGGCTTCCGAGAAATAATAACGGCGGTTGACAAGCGGCTTACCGTCCCGCGTGATGCGGAAATACATGTGCCCGTTTTCGTCAAAGCAGGTGCGGTTGAGGAACGCGTACCCCTCTTTGGCAATGGTGAGCCATTCGGGTTTTCCGCCGAACTCATTGTACAGTTTCGCAAACATCCACAGACTGCGACCTTGTTGCCATACCGATTTGTCCTCGTGAAACAGATTACCCTCGCGGTCAAAGCCGCACAAAAACCCGCCGTATTCTTTGTCGGGAGAATGGGTTTCCCAAAAGTTGACGAAGTTGTGCATCAGGACGTCGTAAAATTCCTCTTTGAGTGCTTTGATGTTGTACATACCGTTCCCTCCTTTAAAACTTCACCCAATCGTGGTACAGCACTTTTTTGCGCGTGACGGCATAGTCCTCCCGGCAATCCCAGAACAGCTGCGCCAGCAACGCCGTGGGGAACCAGACACCGCCTGCAAACATGCCGGCAAAGCACATGTTCACGTTGCCGTCTGTTTTTGCATAAATGTGACGGGTGAGTGTCTGTACCAACTGTCCGTGTTCGATCCATTCGGCAGAATAAAACCGCCAGATTTTTTCCACCAGTTGAGCGTCCTGCTTTACAATTTCGGGTGCCATATCACCCATCACGTACGGTCCTCTTTGATGGGTCACACGGCCGCGCGACCAGTCCATGGTGAGCATGCTTTTATACACGATCCCCGATGCTGCACGGTCACGCAGCGTGAGGATGCGGTCGGTAAAATCATAATGTGTGGCAAAGGCTTCGGGTGTTTTGTACTCGTTGAACTCACCGCTGAACGACTTAAACGGGAATTTACCGCAATCCTCCCACACGATCTCCACGCGCGGATCCACCTTTTTTATGTCGTCAAGGTGATCTTTCACCGATGTGGCATGCAGACCAAACTGGAGTTTCAGGTGCGGATTGTCTTGGAGCAGAGCAGAGGCGGTCATGTTCACCAGTTGCGTGACCGCTTCGGATACACGGACACCGCCGATGGTATCCTCGTTCATTTCGGTGAAGGATTGGAAATAAATGCCGTCCCCCTTGACGTGCTTGTACGTGCGGGTGTATTCTTCCACAATCTGTTCTTTGAGGGCGGACAGATCGCTCAAATCGGTTTTGCGACAATCAAACCCCCATCCCCAGGCAAAGCCCCACATCACCTCAATACCGTAACTGTGAGCACACTCCACAATGTCGTCGGCGTTGAGTGGCAAAAAATCGTTCCAGATAATGACTTGGTTGAGTTTCAGGCGCGCCATGTTGGCAAAATAATCGGCATAATCGTTGATGGGATGTCCCCACGTAAAGATACTGCGCGTTTTAAAATCGGGGGCGGTGGCACGGTAATAATCGGGCAGAGGATGCTCAAATAATTCGTTGCGCAGACGGATAAACGCATCCACCGAGGGGGTGGCGAGCGCAAAATAATCATCCACAAAATCCACCGCGGCATACAGGACTTCCACTGCGGAATAGCCGCACAACAATACCAGTTTATACTGCGGATTTTGCGGATTGTCCATCACCTTAACAACGTAACCGTTTTTCGGCAGTTCCTCTTTGGCAATGTGCGCTTCCAACAACGGGCATTGCCCGTAAACTCCCAGCACCACTGCGTGGGACTCGCAGTCGATCTCGCCCGTTTGACAAGCGATCGTGTGAAAACTGTACCGACCGTTGTCACGCAAAACGTGTTTGCCGAGTTCGCGGTATACGAGGTCCACGGCACGTTTTTGCGGTCCCGCATAATCGGTGTAATAGATCTTCCAATTTCGTTTTTCCATGCGGCTCCCTCACTTTCTTTAGGGTAGAGCGAAATATCCGAACCCGCCGCACACGCGGCATCTTTCGGCGCTTTTACCCCAATGTATGCTCGCAAGGCGACAGCCTTGCTTCGCCTCCATTGAACCAAAACCGCTCAAAATCTGCTCGCGTTGCGGTCGCAGATTTTAAAAAGAGCGGGTTTTCGTTCAATCCAGGCACAAAACGCAGTAAATCCTTTGCGGATTTACGAGTATTTTAACGTAGAGTGAGCGGAAACTCGCCTTTTTAAAACGGGGTTCGGATATCTCACTCTACCCTACCAGTATAGCACAAGTTTTCCACCAATAACTATAACGTTTCAATGCAAAAACAGTAGAAAACGAAACAAAAAGAGTTGAAAAAGCCAAAAAGATGGAATAAAATGAAAAAGAGGTGATACGATGGAGATCCATTCACTCAGGGATTTGTACGATATGGAGTATACGGTACAGTCGATTGTGGCGATCAAGCAGTTTTGGAACAATAAAAGCACGTTTTCCTGCATGGGGAAACCGAAAGATCATCATCTGTTTTTGTACCTCAACGATTGCGAGGCGGTATACACGCTCAAAGACGGCAAAAAACTGACCGCCGCCAAGGGGAGCATTGTGTACACACCGGTCGGTTCGGAGTACGCGGTACGGTTTTATCACGGAGAGAGTGGGGAGTTTCATACCGTGGGAATACGGTTTTTGCTGTTGGATGAGCGTGGTGCCCCGTTTGTGCTCAGCGACACCCCCTTGGTGATTGAGGCGGATAATGCCAATTATCGCGCGCGGTTTCTGGAGATGGAGCAGTATTGCGCCGGTGGGTTGCGTTGTATCGGCAAACGGAAATCCATTTTGTATGATCTGCTTTTCAAATTAAGCGGATTTTTCCGTGCCGATTATACCAAGCGGTTTACCATGATCGCAAAAGGAATCGCGTATCTGGAGCAGGACGAGGAACCGACACGTTCCGTCAAAGAACTTGCCGCCATGTGCAACGTGAGCGAAGTGTACTTCCGGCGGTTGTTTCGGTTGTACGCCGGGATGTCGCCCGTGCAGTACCGCACGGAACGGAAGATCAGCCGTGCCAAACAGTTGTTGGAACAGGAGGAACGGAGTGTTTCGGAAATCGCGGAGGCACTCAAGTTCACCGATACTTCCTATTTTGTGAAACAATTCAAACGGGCAACCGGCAAAACACCGTACGAGTACCGCCGGCAGGTGCGAAACAAACTCTGTTTTTGAAAAAAAGCCATCCGCTCTGCGGATGGCTTTTTGCTATTTAAAACACGTTTTGCAACGTGGGGATTTCCAGATCGTGGAGCTTTTGGAGAAGCAGGCGGCAGCGCCGCAGCTCCGCCACAAAATCCTTGTGTTCCCCGTGCGAGAGAATCGCGGGCAGGCTCACCACACAGCGTTCCACCTCGGTGAGCATCACGTGCGGCAAGAACAGCGAAAAATACCGCGTTTGGTGTGTGTATTCCTCCACAAACCGTTCGGCGGCGGAAAGCGCGCCCGCTTTGTCGTTTGCCGTGAACAACGATTCCATGGTGGCGGTTTCGCTTAAAAATTCTTCGATTACCGCGTGCTGGGCGTGGATGGACAACACACACCCGCCGATGATGAGCAGCAACAGCAGCACCGCTACGATCACGCGTTTCACAAGGCATCCTCTCCTTTGCGGATGAGATAATAGTGCCGCTTGCTGTCGGCCGCGAGCAGCAGTGTATCGCGCAGCTCGCATTGATGGCGGGCGAGCGTTTTGTGTACCCATTGCTCGGGAATGCCCGTCATCTGCAGTGCCCAATCCACCGTTTTCCCGTCGCTGACAAGCGGTACTGCCGCGGTTTGCGGCGGGTTTTGCGTTTTGAACACGCTGATTTTGCCGTTGGTTTCCGCAATGGCGTACTGCACGTCGCGCAGGTCAAAAATATTTTGCTGGCGCAGGGTTTCCAGCAGATCCTCCACGGTCAACCGTAGCCGCCGCAGCGCTTGTACCGATACTTTACCGTTGCGAATCACCACAATGGGGTTACCGCTGATGAGCCGCGAGAGGGTGTTGCTTTTCATCATGATGGCGGAGAGAATGAGCTCCAGCGACACCAGCACCGCAATGGGAATGAGCCCCGTGAGCAGCGGTGCGCCGCTTTCCTGCATGGGCACGGAGGCCAGATCCGAAATGAGCAGCGTGACCACCAGCTCGATGGGCTGCAGCTCGCCGAGCTGTCGTTTGCCCGTGACGCGGAGTGCCGCGATCAAAAACACGTAGATGATCGCCGTGCGGATTGCCGTTATCGCCATGGCAACCCCTCCTTTCGGCGATAGTATCTGTTGTTTTGTTCGGAATATTCTGCCGAAAATCATCCCATACTCGCAATGGTGATGTGAGATGAAACAAGCAAAAACGCCGTTGACAGCCGACCTGCGTCAAACGCTTACGGCGCTGCGGGAGCTGTTTTCGGTGAGTTCCGATTTGGTGATCCGCGAGATCACGGTGGCGGGATACGCGGCGGCGGTGGTGAGCGTGGAGGGCATGATCGACCGTCATATGATGACGGATGCGGTATTGCTGCCGTTATCTCGCCTGCCTGCCACGTATCCTTCGTCCGAGGCGGTGATGCGCGACGTGCGCACATCGGTGCTGGGCTTTACGGATTTGCTGGAAGCGGATACGCTGGAGCAGCTTTCGGAGCTCATTGTTTCCGGCTTTGCGGCGGTGCTGATCGACGGGGTGAGCACCGCGGTGCTGGGCGGGCTGCAGGCGTTCATGATCCGCGGGGTGTCCGAGCCTTCCACCGAGGTGGGGGTGCGCGGCTCGCGGGAGGGGTTTACCGAAGCGATCCGTATCAACATTTCCATGATTCGCCGCCGCTTGAAAACACCGTCGCTGACGTTCGAGATGCTTACCGTCGGCAAGGAAAGCCAAACTGCCGTGTGCTTGTGCTACATGCGGGGGCGGGTATCGTCGGCGCTGCTGCGCGAGGTGCGGTCGCGGCTGCAAAGCTGCCCGTTGGATATCGTGCTGGAATCGGGCTACCTGCAGCCGTTTTTGGAGGGGGAGAGCCGTTCGCTGTTTACGGGTGTGGATACCACCGAGCGCCCCGATACGTTGTGTGGCAAGGTGGCGGAGGGGCGCATCGGCGTGCTGGTGGACGGTACGCCGTTTGCGTTGGTGGTGCCGTTTTTGTTCGCGGAGCATTTTCAGTCCATGGACGATTACACACAGCATCCCGTGTACGCCAGCTTTATTCGGCTCATCAAATATGTCGCGTTTGCGGTCAGCCTGTTTTTACCGGGACTGTACGTGGCGATCGGCACGCACCATGCGGATATGCTGCCGCGGGAATTGCTGCTGTCGTTCATCAATTCGGCGCGTTCCACGCCGTTTCCGCTGGTACTGGAAGCGCTACTGATTCATTTTTTGTTTGAAGTCATGCGGGAAGCGGGGCTGCGGTTCCCTAAATCGGTGGGGCACGCGGTGAGCATCGTGGGGGCGCTGGTGATCGGTGAATCGGTTGTGCGGGCGGGTTTGGTGAGCGCGCCGATGGTGATTATCGTAGCACTCACCTCCATCAGTGCGTTTGTGATCCCCAGCTTATACGGCAGCATTGCGGTGCTGCGGTTTGTGTTTATCATTTTGGGCGGGGCGCTGGGCTTATACGGCGTTACGCTGGGGGCGCTGCTGTTGCTGTGCAGCCTGAGCAGCCTGGATGTTGCCGGGATCCCCATCACGGCTCCCGTGACACCGTTCAGCCTGAAAACCATGCGCGACGTGTTCGTGCGCTTGGATTGGCGGGTGTTATCCCGCAACAGCTTCCGCGTGCAAAACGTGGCGGGATCGCAGATTCAGGACGGGAAGGAGGAAACGCCGCAATGACGCGCAAACAACAAATCGGTTCCTCGCAATTGCTGTGGTTGTTGCTTGCAGGGCGGCTTTCCAATTGTTTATTGCTGCCATCGGATAGCCTACACGCGCTCACCGTGCCCGACCTGATCGCGGTGACGCTGCTCAATGCGGGGATTTTATTGCTGTTGATGATTCCCACGATGCTGGTGCTGCGCCGCACGCAGCACAGCGTGGTCGCCTCACGCGGGATGGCGGTGTTTTTTGGTGGGCTGATGCTGTTTGTTTTGTACCTGGACCTGTTGCAGTTTGCCGATTTTGCGCGGGAAACGGTGCGCTCGGATTTCTCCGTTACGCTGCTGACGGTGGCGCTGATTGTGACGGGACTCACCGCGGCATTATACGGTATTCAAGCGTTGGGGCGCACCGCGGCAGTGGTGGCGGTAATGGGAGTCGGCTTGCTTTTGCTGTTCTGTGTGTTGCTGATACCGCACATGCGCGTTTTGAACATGCCGCCCGCCGTGTTTGGCGGTTTCCCGACGGTGTGGCGGCAAACGCTGAAGGAATTACCGCGCACGGCGGAGATCGTGGCGGTGGGGGCGCTGCACCCTTACGTGAATGGTAAGCCGTTTCGCGCCTACGGCGTGTTTGTGGGGGCGAGCGGTCTGCTCACGCTGTTGGTGTGCGTAGTAACCACCGCTGTGCTGGGCGATTATGCGGGCATGACGGCTTACCCGTTTTACACCGCGGTGTCCACGGTAGACGTGGGGATCGTGGGGTCGACGGAGCTGCCGGTGGTGGTGCTGTGGCTGGGCACGTTCTTTTTACGCATGGCGTTGTTCGGTTGGTTGTGGCTGGAGCAGGTGCAGATAATCGGCGGCGAGCGCATGCGGTTGCCGGCTGCGGGGGTTGCCGCCGCTTTGCTGATCGTATTAACCGTTTTGGCACAGCGTGGAACGTTTGCCGAACAATGGCCGCTGGTGACCGTGATCTACGTGGCGGCGTTGTTGGCGGTTACGCTGATTTTCCCGCTGTTGCGAAGGAGGCGCGCATGAAACGTTTTTCGGTGATCGGGTTGCTCACGGTAGCGTTAACGGTGGTGGGGCTGGTGCCCAGCTGCAGCAGCGAAACCGCGCTGCGTGACCGCATTGTGGTGACTGCGCTGGGACTGGGCGGCACGGCGGGAAGC
>JAZQIV010000110.1:0-6371 GCA_045541305.1 Acutalibacteraceae bacterium
CATAGGGGACATCCTTTTCAAATTCAAGTATGTCGGTCAATTTGTTTTCGTTTGTAAGTCTTTCGTATGAACAGATATACGGATATAATCGTCGGCCTTTTCCCTACTCAAACAAACAACGCTTTCCACGTGTGCCGTGCGGGGGAACATATCCACCGGGGTGACGCGTTTGGTGTGATAGCCCTGCTCGGCAAAGCTTTTGAGATCGCGCGCCAGCGTGGCGGGATCGCAGGACACGTACACCACACGGTCGGGCGCCATGCGGCTGATGGTTTGGATCAACGCGGCATCGCACCCCTTGCGCGGCGGGTCCACAATTACCACATTGGGGCGAATGCCCTCGCGTTCGAGCTGTGCCGCCGCTTGTGCGGCGTCCGCCGCCAAAAAGCGTGCGTTGTGAATGCCGTTTTGCTCGGCGTTGAGCCGTGCATCGGCAACCGCGGCCTCCACCACCTCGACACCGATTAATTCTTTTGCTTTGTGTGCCATGGAAAGACCGATGGTGCCGGTGCCGCAATACAGATCGAGCAGCGTTTCGGTGCCGCTGAGGGCGGCTTCCTCGGCGGCTTTTTGGTACAGCCGCTCGGCTTGATCGCGATTGACCTGATAAAAGGAAAGCGGCGATAAACGAAACGACATACCGCACAACGTATCCGTGATATACGGTGTGCCGTACAGCGCAAACGAGCTCTCCCCCAGCACCACGTTGGTATCACGACGGTTCAAATTGACCATCACCGAGGTAAGATTCGGCAGGCGTTCGGTTAAGGCTTGGACGAGCTGCTCGCTGTGCGGCAGCTTGCCCGACGTGCACACGAGGCACACCATGAGCTCGCCGCTTTTGGCGCCTTCGCGGATATAGATATGGCGCAGCAGCCCTGTGTTGGTGCGTTCATCGTACAGCGACACGTGGGCGGTGTTGATCCAGGCTTCCACCACCTCGAGCACTGTTTGAAAGCAAGCAGGCTGCAGCAGGCAATCCCGCTGATTCACAATGCGGTGACTGCGGGCGGCATAAAACCCGATGAGGGGACCGTTTCCGCCTGCTGCAACGGGATACTGGGCTTTGTTGCGATAGCGTTCGGGAGAAGCGCAGCCCACAATGGGTTGCGGGCGAACGGTCATCCCGCCGATGCGGGAAAGGGCATCCGCCACGCGCTGCCACTTGTACTGCAATTCCGCTTCGTACGTAACGTGACAATACGTGCAGCCGCCGCATTTGCCGAACGCGGCACACGAAACGTGCGCCGCGCGGTCGGGCGACGGGGCAAGGAGCTCCTCCACGATCCCGAACGCCATGGTTTTTTGTACTTTGACGATGCGGCAACGAAGCGTGTCACCGATCGCGGTGAACGGCACGAACACCGCCATGCCGTCTTGGGCGCGACCGATTCCGTTCCCCTCCGCGCTCATGGCGGTAATGGTTACATCCACGATTTGGTTTTTTTGGAGCACGGTCGGTCACCGCCTTTCCTTAAAAATCGAATAACGTCATTTGGCTGGATTCCGGCAGGCCTTCCAGCGCGCCGAGCTGGCGCAGGGATTCCATGACCGCGCTGCTGATGCCCGCGCGATCCTGGATCTCTTCGCAGGAAATGTACTCGCCGTCTTCTTGTGCTTTCATGAGCGATTCGGCGGCGGCGTTGCCAAGGCCCTTGACCGCCGTGAACGGCATGCGTATTTTGCCGCCTTCCATTAAGAATTTATACGAGTGAGATTTGTACAGATCCACCGGCAGGAATTCCACGCCGCGCTGCATGGCTTCGTAAATGACGTGCAGCGTTTCCGCCTGCGCCTGGTCCTTTGCCGTGGCTTCTTTTTTATCCTTATTGCGCAGCATATCCATCAGGCGTTTGACGGTTTCCTTGCCCGCCTGCACGGGTTCAGCATCGAAATCTTCGCCGCGGCCCGTGAAGTAGGCGGCGTAATATTCGGCGGGACGATGGACTTTGTACCACGCCACGCGCAAAGCCGCAATGCAATACGCGGCGGCGTGCGCTTTGGGGAACATGTACTTGATCTTTAAGCAGGAATCCACGTACCATTGCGGGACACCGTGCTCCTTCATGGCCGCATAGTGCTCTTCGGTGAGCAGCTTGGACGATTTACCCTTACGCACGATTTCCATGATCTTGAACGCCATGTCGGGTTCCAAGCCCTTGTGCATCAGGTAGGTCATGATGTTATCGCGAGTACCGATCACCTCCGAAATGGTGCAGGTGCCGTTTTTGATGAGCTCCTGCGCGTTGCCGAGCCACACGTCGGTGCCGTGGGACAGACCCGAAATCTGCAGCAGATCCGCAAATTTGGTGGGGCGGCAATCCAGCAGCATCTGCCGCACGAAGCCGGTGCCCATTTCGGGGATGGACAGCGTTCCCGTTTCGCAATTGATATCCTCGGGGGTGACGCCGAGCGGTTCGGGTGAGGTAAACAGCTTGTACACCTCGGGGTCGGACATGGGCACGTCCATGACGTTGATGCCGGTGTATTCCTCGAGATATTTATAGATGGTGGGAATGACGTGACCGAGGTTATCCAATTTCAGAATGGTATCGTGAATGGAATGGAAATCGAAGTGCGTGGTGATGATATCGGAATCCGCATCATCCGCCGGGTGCTGCGCAGGGCAGAAATCTTCGATGACATACTCGCTCGGTACAACGACCATGCCGCCCGGGTGCTGACCGGTGGTGCGCTTGATACCCGTGCAGCCGGTGGCGAGGCGCGCAATTTCGGCTTCGCTGAGCGCAAGGCCGCGCTCCTCGGCGTATTTTTTTACGTAGCCGTAGGCGGTTTTATCCGCCACCGTGGAAATGGTGCCGGCCTTGAACACGTGAGAGCTGCCGAACAGCTCCACGGTGTATTTGTGCGCGTTGGACTGGTATTCGCTGGCAAAGTTCAAGTCAATATCCGGCTGCTTATCGCCTTTAAAGCCCAGAAACGTTTCAAACGGGATCTCATGTCCGTCACGGTTATAGGGTGTGCCGCACTTGGGACACACTTTATCCGGCAAATCGAAGCCCGAACCGACCGAACCGTCGGTAATAAATTCGGAATGTTTACAGTTGGGGCACAAATAATGCGGCGGCAAGGGGTTCACTTCGGAAATGCCTGCCATGGAGGCGGCAAAGGACGAGCCGACCGAGCCACGCGAGCCGACCAAATATCCGTGGTCTACCGAGTCTTTGACGAGCTTTTGCGCGATCATGTACATCACGGCGAAGCCGTTGTTGATGATGGAGGTCAGTTCTTTTTCCAAGCGATCCGCCACCAGCTGCGGGACGGGATCGCCGTACAGCTCCTTGGCACGGTTCCACGTGATCTCACGCAGTTGTTCTTCGGCGCCGTCGATGTGCGGCGGGTAGTTGCCTTTGGGAATGGGCAGCAGATCCTCAATGCTTTCGGCAATGCGGCGCGGGTTTTCCACCACGATCTCGTATGCCTTTTCAGGCGTGAGATACGCAAATTCATCCAGCATTTCCTGCGTGGTGCGCAGGTAGAGCGGGGCTTGCATATCGGCATCGCCATAGCCTTGGCCCGCCTGCAGGATGCGGCGGTACACCTCATCCTCGGGGTCCATGAAGTGCACGTCACCCGTGGCGCAAACGGGAATGTTCAATTCCTCGCCGAGGCGCAGGACAGTACGGTTGAATTCGCGTAATTGCTCCTCGTCACGTGCCATGCCGTTGCGCAGCATGAACGCGTTGTTGCCGATGGGCTGGATTTCCAGAAAATCATAAAACCGTGCAAGCGCGCACAACTCGTCCCACGGGCGATCCTCCAGGATGGCCTGGAACAGCTCACCCTGCTCGCACGCGCTGCCGACAATTAAGCCTTCGCGGCATTCTTCCAATTTCTGTTTGCTGATACGGGGGCGTTTGTAATAGTTATCCAGATGTGAATACGAGATAAGCTTGTACAGATTTTTAAGACCTGCCTTGTTTTTGGCAAGCAGGATCTGGTGATAGCGTTTGGCGTCTTTGCGGTCGGGCGATAATTTGCCGTCCTCATCGGTTTCCAGCGGCTCGTTGGTGTAATACGCTTCCACGCCGTACAAAATCTTGATGGGCTTGCCGGCCTTGGCGGCATCGGCGGCGGCATTCATCGCTTCGGGGAAGGCCTGCGCCACACCGTGGTCGGTGATGGCGATGGCGGGATGACCCCAATCCGCCGCGCGCATGATGAGCGCTTTGGCATCCGACACCGCGTCCATGGCGGACATTTTGGTGTGCAGGTGCAGCTCCACGCGCTTGACATCAGCGCTGTCCTGCTTTTGATACTTGCTTACGAGCGCCAACGCTTTGGGCGCCATGACGTTGCCTTTGGCAAAGGGATCGAATTCATACAGGCCGTACAGCAACACGCAGCTGCCGTTTTTGACCGATTCCATGGCTTCCAGTTTTTCCTTGTCGCGGCGGGTATCGGTCCACAAAATGACGGCGATGGAGTTGGTGCGGTCGGTGATATAGAACGTGTGGCGGATGCGGGTGCCATCTTTAAAAGCACGGGTCTCATAGCCAAACACCTCGCCCCACACCACGGCGTTATCGCCTTCTTGCAAATCTTTGAGTGCCACGGGACGTCCCTGCGGCACCGAGCCGAAAACCGAACGGGCGGTTTCCAAATACACCGGCAGGCCATCGGCAGGCGGCGCGGTGGGATCGGTGGGGGCGGCAGGCTTGACGGTGATGCCGCTGCTTTGGTTCTTCTCCCGCGTTTTTTCGTATTCCGCGACGCGGCGTGCCGCTTCGGCGGCTTCCTCCTCCGCTTGGCGGAGCAAGGCTTCGTACTGCTCGTCCACGCAATCGATGCCTTCAAATTCCACGGTGATGCGTTTACCGAACAGTTCAAAAATCAAATCGCGGAACACGGTATCGGTGTGGGTGGAACACAGCACGCCCAAGCGCGCGCTGTTGAGGGCAATGTGCCAGCCGTCCTCAATGGCGGCGCACACCGCATCGGAAAACGTACCGTTGACGCTGACCGAACGGCGGGTGAGGAATTTCACCACCGTGTCGAAGCAATCCACGGTCAGGCTGTCCTCGGGGTAACACGGCAAAACCTCCACCGTGTTTAGGCACAGCGCGGTTTGAATGGCGGTTTCCAGCTGGGCGATGGTTTCGAACGGGCGAAACGCCGCCATGCGGATGTGCGCACGCAAGAAAGAATCCCTGCGATTGATCTCGAGGGATTCCACCGTGGCGCCTTCAAACGATGCGAGCAACGCTGCATCGGTTATGTAAGCAGAAAAGATCTGTTTGACGTCTGTTTGATTCATAACGACTCCAATTCTTCGATCAAAACCGCGACCGCGTCTTGTTCATCCACGGTGCGGATGACTTCTCCTTTTTTGAAGATGGCGACCTTGCCGTCGCCACCGGCGATGCCGATATCCGCTTCCTTGGCTTCACCGGGACCGTTGACGATGCAGCCCATAACGGCGACCGTGACGGGTTTGTGGATGCGGCGCAGATGCCGTTCCACCTCGTTGGCCATGCCGATGAGGTCCACCCGTGTGCGGCCGCAGGTCGGGCAGGAAATGAGGGTGGGTTCCCCCTGCCGCATCCCAAGAGCTTTGAGAATGTCGATGCCCGCTTCCACTTCGCGGACGGGATCGGCGGTGAGCGATACGCGAATGGTATCGCCGATGCCGCGCAGCAGCAACGAACCGATGCCGGCGGCGGATTTGATGAGGCCCATGCGCTCGGTGCCCGCTTCGGTGACACCCAGGTGCAAAGGATACTCACACGCGGCGGCGGTAAGTTCGTACGCCGCCACCATGGTATCCACATGGGAGGATTTGATGGACAGCACGATATCCGTGAAATCGTATTTTTCCAGCAGCGATGCGTGGTACAACGCGCTGTCACGCATGGCTTCGGCAGACGGATGACCGTATTTTGCCAAAATTTCTTTTTCCAGCGAGCCGGAATTAACACCGATGCGAATCGGCACACCGTGCGTGCGGCAGGCATCCGCCACCGCTTTGACACGGCTTTCGTCCCCGATGTTGCCGGGGTTGATGCGCACCTTGTCCACGCCCGCGGCAACCGATTCGAGGGCTAAGCGATAATCGAAATGAATATCCGCAACCAGCGGAATATCTACTTTAGATTTGATGGCGTCGATCAAGCCGACCGCCGCTTTATCGGGAATGGCGATGCGCAGAATATCGCAGCCGGCATCGCGCAGTGCTTGCGCCTGCTGTACGGTGGCCTTGCAATCGGTGGACGGGATATTCCCCATCGACTGCACCGAGATCGGCGCACCGCCACCGATCAACAGCCCGCCGACCGATACCTGTTTGGACATGCGTTTCATGGCATTCACCAAGTCGGAGGCCAAGCGGTCTTAGGAAGACAATTGATAGA
>JAZQIV010000111.1:0-5923 GCA_045541305.1 Acutalibacteraceae bacterium
TCCGCCGCCGGTGTGGCACTTGCCGCCGGCAACGATTTGGTGCGATACCGCGCGGGCTTCACCACCATGGATGCCTCAAACGGCACCACCTCGTTCAAACGATGCTGCCCTTTGAGCGTCATCGCCTGCACGCCCTGCGTATCGCGCGTGGTCTTGACCGCCACCGCACCGGTGTGCACAATCAAACGTCTGCCGGAAGTGGAAATCAACATAAACTCGCGATCCTCTTCGACATGGAACATCGCCACCAGCGGCGATTTCACGGAATACGCACCGATCAATTTACGACGATTGGCTTTGGTAGCATACGAAGCCATGTCCACCTTGGCAACCTTGCCGTTTTCGAAGAAGAATACCATGTAACCGGTATATTTTTCGGTGAGCACCATGTGTCGCGCGTTTTCGCCGTCCTCAAAGCCCAGCTTACCGCCCACAAAATCGCCCATGGCGCTGGCCTTGGTATCGCCGAAATCGGCTGCCTTTGTCTTGTAAACGGTACCCGCATCCGTAAAGAACAGCAGCTCCACCTTGTTGGTGGTTTCCACCGTTTGAACGATGCGGTCACCCTCCTTCAAGCGATGCTCGCCGCTCATGCGCAGCGATTGCGGGGTGATCTTTTTGAAATACCCGCCCTCGGTAAAGAACAACGTACACGGATAATCCGGCACCAGATCCTCTTGCGCTTCCTTTTCCTCTTTCAGATCGGTCGCGTAAATGAGGGTGGTTTTGCGTGGCTGCCCGTATTTTTTGGCGACGGCGCGCAGCTCCTCGATGATGATGGTCTTCACACGGCTGCGGCTCTTCAAAATCGCATCCAGATCCTCGACCTCTTGTTCCAGCCTTTCCACCTCATCCAACCGTTTGAGGATGTACTCACGGTTTAAGTGGCGCAATTTGATTTCCGCCACGTACTCGGCCTGGATCTCATCGATCCCGAACCCGATCATGAGGTTCGGCACCACTTCCGCCTCTTCCTCGGTTTCGCGCACAATGCGCACCGCTTTGTCAATATCCAGCAAAATCTTCTGCAGGCCGCGCAGCAAGTGCAATTTTTCCTTGGCTTTTTCCAAATCAAAGCCCACGCGGCGGCGGACACATTCCACACGGAATGCCGTCCACTCATCCAACAGCGCACGCACACCCAGCACCTGCGGCACGCCCGCGATCAACACGTTGAAGTTACAGCCAAATGAATCCTCCAGCGGCGTGGCGGCATACAATTTGCTCATCACTTTATCGGGATCGGTGCCGCGTTTGAGATCAATGGTGATCTTAAGACCGTTCAAATCCGTTTCGTTGCGGATATCGTTGATCTCGCGCAGCTTGCCCGCTTTCACCAGATCCGTCACCTTGGCAACAATGGCTTCCACCGTGGTGGAATACGGAATTTGCGTTACGTCGATGCAGTTGTTGGATTTGTCATAGCTGTACACCGCACGCACGCGCACGCTGCCGCGGCCCGTGTTGTAGATCTTTTCCAGATCCTCGCGGTTGTAAATCAGCTGACCGCCGCTCGGAAAATCGGGGGCTTGCAGCGTGGATAATATATCATGCTCCGGATCCTTCATGAGCGCGATCGCCGTTTCACACACCTCTGCCAGGTTAAACGAGCAAATGTTGCTCGCCATACCGACCGCGATACCCAGGTTGTTGTTCACCAAAATAGACGGGAACGTCACCGGCAAAAGCGATGGCTCTTTCATGGTATTGTCGTAGTTATCCACGAACTCGACCGTGTCTTTATCAATATCGCGGAACAGCTCGCCCGCAATGGGCGCTAACTTTGCTTCCGTGTAACGGGAGGCGGCACACTCGATATCCGAAGAATACGCCTTACCAAAGTTACCCTTGGAATCCACGTACGGATGCAGCAGCGATTCGTTACCGCGCGACAAGCGCACCATGGTATCGTAAATCGCCGCGTCACCGTGGGGGTTTAGCCGCATGGTCTGACCCGCGATATTCGCCGATTTAATCAGCCCGCCGTTCAAAAGCCCCATCTTGTACATGGTATACAAGAGCTTACGGTGCGACGGCTTAAAACCGTCGATCTCCGGAATGGCACGGGACATAATCACGCTCATGGTATACGGCATGTAGTTTTCTAAGAGCGTATCGGTGATGGCTTGCTGCTCCACCTCGCCGGCACCCGCAATATGTGCGTTTTCCGGCAAACCGTTTTCCTGCACGGCCACGTCTTTTTTCTTTCTCGCCATGGTTTATGCCCCTCCTCTCATTCCAGATCCAGCATATCCAAATAATCGGCGCCGTGCTCCGCAATCATACGTTTACGGCCCTCCAGATCGTCGCCCAGCAGCACGTCAAACATTTCCGCCGTCTTTTCCACGTCACACGGATTCACTTTAATGAGTCGTCTGGTGGGCGGGTTCATGGTGGTGAGCGACATCATCTGCGGCTCGTTTTCACCAAGTCCCTTGGAACGCTGAATGGTGTATTTGGTATTGCCGATCTCTTCCAAAATCTCCGCCTTTTCGCGATCGTTATACGCAAAATACGTGTCGGTTTTGGTGTTAATCTCATAAAGCGGGGTTTCCGCAATGTACACGTACCCTTTTTCGATCAGCGTGGGCGTTAAGCGATACAGCATCGCCAAAATCAGCGTGCGGATCTGGAAACCGTCCACGTCGGCATCGGTACAAATGATAATCTTCGAAAAACGAAGCGCCGATAAATCAAAGGTCGCCAAATTTTTATTGGATTTCGATTTCACTTCCACACCGCAGCCCATCACCTTTAACAGGTTGACGATAATCTCGCTTTTGAAAATCTTATCGAATTCCGCTTTGAGGCAGTTGAGGATCTTACCGCGCACGGGGATCACGGCCTGGAACTCAGAGTTGCGCGCCTGAATGCACGCGCCCATGGCCGATTTACCCTCCACGATGAACAGCTCGCGCTGAGTCACGTCACGCGTACGGCAATCCACAAAGCCCGGCACACGGGAGGCAAGATCGTTGCCCGATTGCAGGGTCTTCTTCAGGTTCAGACGCGTGGTTTCCGCCTTTTCGCGGCTGCGCTTGTTGATGAGCACCTGATCGCACAGACGATCGGCTTCCGCTTTGTTTTCCAGGAAATACGCTTCCAAGCGATCCTTCAAAAACTTCGTCATCGCTTCCTGGATAAACGTGTTGGTAATGGCCTTCTTGGTTTGGTTCTCATACGACGTCTGCGTGGAGAACGAGGAGGATACCAGCACCAAGCAATCCTGCACATCCTGGAACGTGATCTTGCTCTCGTTTTTCAGGTACTTGCCGCTTTGCTTCAAATACGTGTCGATCTGCGAAACAAACGCGGAACGCACCGCTTTTTCGGGCGCACCGCCGTGTTCCAACCAGCTGGAGTTGTGGTAATATTCCAGCAAATTCAGCTTGTTGGAACAACACATCGCCACATTGAACTTGACTTTGTATTCGTCTTTATCCGCACGGTCACGGCCGCGACGTTCCGCCGTCCACACCTGCACGTCGGTCATCGCGTCTTCGCCCACCAGCTCGGCGACGTAATCCGCAATACCGTTTTCGTACACAAACTCCTCGGTTTCAAAGCTACGGCCGTTTTGGTTGCGCAGAATAAACAGCAGGTTCGGGTTCACAATCGCCTGCCGCTTGATGATATCCTGAAAATACGAAAGCGGCACCGCAATATCGGTAAACACCTGCAGGTCGGGCTTCCAACGAATGGTGGTACCGGTATCACGCTTGGCATACGGCTCTTTTTTTAAGCCCCCCACGTTTTCGCCGTGTTCAAAATGCAACGTGTACTTAAACCCGTCGCGGCGCACCTCCACGTCCATGTATTCCGAAGAATACTGCGTGGCACACGCACCCAGACCGTTTAAACCAAGCGAGAATTCATAACTCTCTCCTGCGTTGGTGTTGTACTTACCACCGGCATACAGTTCACAGAAAACGAGTTCCCAGTTATACCGTTCTTCTTTTGTGTTATAATCCACCGGAATACCGCGACCAAAGTCCTGCACTTCAATGGACCCATCCTCAAAACGGGTGGTAATGATCTTACTGCCGTGACCCTCACGCGCTTCGTCAATGGAGTTGGACAGAATCTCAAATACGGCGTGCTGGCAGCCCTCGAGTCCGTCCGAGCCGAAAATAACCGCCGGGCGTTTTCGCACACGGTCAGCACCTTTCAATGACGAAATACTTTCGTTATCATAATTTGGCTTTTTTGTGGCCATGCTCTTCATCCTTTAACTTCTAAATGTTGAGTCCTATCCGTTCTATTTTATACCATATATAGACATTTCGTCAAGTTTGAAATTGTTTTTTCTCCGCAAAAGCCAATTTTAATATAGACTTTCTCATAAAGTAGCGATATAATGATGGTAATCTAAACAACAGGAGTGACATCGCATGCGTATTTCCACTGAAATCGGCTCGATTTCCCCCTTGGTCGGTACCGAAAAGGCGATCCGCCTGATTGCCGAGGCGGGGTTCGATGCTTGGGATTTCACCACGTTTGATCTCTACAAACCGCAGGAGTTACTGGGCGGAACAGACTGTATCACATACGCACGGCACTTGAAGCAGATAGGATTGGAGTGTGGCATTGTCTGTAACCAATCCCATGCGCCGTATCCGTCATCACTCGATGTTATCCCCCTATTACAGCAAGCGATCCGTTGCACGGCAGAAGCAGGCGGTAAACTATGTGTCGTGCATCCCATCGCCTTTGAACCATTGGAAAAGAGTGTGGAACTGTACCGCGCGTTACTCCCCACCGCCAAAGAATGTGACGTGAAGATCTGTGCCGAAAACCTGGTAGGTTGGGACGATGAGAAGAAAGAAAGTTTCTTTGCGACAGGCGCTACCCCACAAAGCATCGTAGAACTGCTCGACGCCGTGAACGATCCGTACCTGGTCGCCTGCCTGGATGTCGGCCACGCGGAGATGCGTCCCGCTGCTTCGGGTGCACCCAAAATGATCCACGCACTGGGCGATCGCTTACAGGCGCTTCACCTGCACGATAACGACTGCTGTTACGACCACCATCAACTGCCTCTCACCATGAGTATCGATTACGATGCTGTGCTGCAGGCATTGAACGAAGTGAAATACAAGGGTGATTTCACCCTTGAGGCCGTTCACTATATGCTAAACAAATTTACAACCGAAACGGTTGCCGACGGTTTGCGTACGATGGCAACCACCGCGCGCAAACTCGCTAATCGTTTTGAACAACTATAAACAAAAGAGGGTGTGACCGATCGGTCACACCCTCTTTTTTGTTTTGCTTAATACATGCCATCCATTGCCGGCGCAGCGGGTGCGGGCGGCAGGGGCTCTTTCTTATCGGCAACCAGCGATTCGGTGGTGAGCACCATCGAAGCCACCGATGCGGCATTCTGAAGTGCCGAACGCGTCACCTTGGTGGGATCCACGATACCGGCAGCGAACATATCCACATACTGCTCGGTAGCGAAATCGTAGCCAAAGTTCTTGGTTTTTTCGTTGCGGATCTTATCGATGATCACGCTGCCCTCCAAGCCGGCGTTGAGCGCGATCTGACGAACCGGCTCTTCGATCGCTTTCAGCACGATCTTCACTCCGGTCTTTTCGTCGCCGTCGGTTTCCTCCAGCAACGACACCAACACGTCGGACGCGTTGATGAGCGCCACGCCGCCGCCGGCGACCAGGCCCTCTTCCACCGCCGCTTTGGTAGCCGCAAGCGCATCTTCAATGCGAAGTTTCTTTTCTTTCATTTCCACTTCGGTAGCGGCACCGACCTTGATAACCGCAACACCGCCGGCGATCTTCGCCAGGCGCTCCTGCAGCTTCTCACGGTCGAAGTCCGACGTGGTGGTTTCGATCTGCGAACGGATCTGACCCACGCGGGCTTTGATCTGATCGGCATCACCGGCACCGTCCACAATGATGGTGGTTTC
>JAZQIV010000112.1:0-5423 GCA_045541305.1 Acutalibacteraceae bacterium
CCGAAGGGACTCGAACCCCTGACCTCTTGATTCGTAGTCAAGCACTCTATCCAGCTGAGCTACGAGCGCATGGATGGACAACGAGATAGATTATAATGGGTTTGGTCACAAAAGTCAAGGGATTTTTGAAAAATTTTTAGATATGTGTCTGTCGGTGCTTTTGGAAAAGCGGGATTTGTGCAAGATGCTTGCGTGCACGGTGCCACAACGTGGCGGGCAAGGCCGTAAACGATACGGTGGGACGGCGCAGAAAGACGGTGACGTTGGCATCGCCAAAACTCAACACCATCAAGAACGCACCCACAAGTTTGGGGGAGAGGAACGGATAGTCTACCATGCCGTATACGATGAAAGCGACCACAAAAATAATCATGGCGCTGCCGAAGCTGCTGCCGCGACGATTGCGGTTGCTGAGTTCCAGGTTGTTTTGCAGCAGGCGGATAGCGGCGGCACACATCAAGAACAATCCCACAAAGCCGCCCTCGATAAGCAGCTGCAAAACCAGATTGTGTGAATGGGGAGCGCCGACTCCTGCTTGATCGAGCAGCTGCCAAAAGTTGCTGATGCCGGGGCCAAGGCCGAATAACGGATGGCTGATGATGGTTTGCAGTGCTACTTCCCAAGCGGCAAAGCGTTCGAAAATGGCGAAATCCTTATCCACCTGACCGATGGACAGTAAACGGCCGGTGATGGCTTCGGGAATCAGGGAAACGGAGGCAACCAGGCACAACACAAGCGGCGTGATGCGTTTGAGGTTTGCGACCAAAATCATCAACACGATGGATAATAGGGCAATATACGATCCGCGTGAAAAGGACACCGCCATGCCGATCACCATCAAAAAGGTGCAAACGCGAGCGGCCAGCGTGCGGCGGGTGCGGAAGCCTGTGAAGGCGTAGCAGCCAGCAAGCGGCAGCATCATGGCCAAATATTCGCCCAGAATGTTGGGGTTGTTGAACGTGCCGCAGGCGCGGTGATCCGCCATGTGGATGTCGACGTCCATGGGGAAGATGGAATAAAACCATTCGTCAAGCGGCAGCCACAATTGGTTGGAAACGGTGGTGCCGAACGCGCCGAGCAGCACGTACTGCACGAGTGCGACCAGGCCGATGAATGCCGACGCGATACCCAAAACAAGCAGAGCAGCGTGCAACCGACGGCGGGTGTGCAACACGGTGGTGAGGGCGAGATAGGCGCAAAACATGACGCACCACATTGCCACGGTGGATAAGCTGTTGAGCGGGTGCGCAGAATAGGTGATCCCGATCGCAATATAGGCAATGTACAGCAAAAGCAGCTTGCCCACGGAACCGATCTGCAACGTTGTGTTGCGTTTTTTGGCATCCAGATGGGCGGCGATGAGAGCACCGATGGCAAGCGGCGGTGCGGCGTATTCCGGCAGCACCGGGATGGCGGCCGAAAGCAGGACGACCCACAAAAATGCGGTTTCCTGACGGAACAGACGATACCATTCCCGTTTCATAAGCCGTCCTCCTTTCTGCAGAATCGTTTTCTTACAAATACAGTATATCCAAATTGATTCTGTGACGCAATTATTGTTACAAACTTGTTACTTTTCTCTTTACAGAGATCGGCAGAAAATGGTACACTAATGAAAGAAAGGGGACGATTGCATGAAACGGATACCGGCGTGGCTGTGCGTGTGTGTGCTGCTACTGTGCCTGTGTGCATGCGGCGTGCAATCTGCCCCGCCTGCGCGCACGGGGTTTGCCATGGATACGGTGGTGACTATCTCCGTGTACGATGCGGGAAAAGCCGATGCCACCGCGGCGCTGGATGCCGCCTTTGCGGAAATTACACGGTTGGAAGCGCTGCTGAGTGCTACCAAAGAGGGCAGCGATATTTGCCGTATCAATCAATCGAACGGGCAGACGGTTACGGTTGCGCAGGAAACGGCAGACGTGCTGACGCTGGCGCTGCGGTATGCCGCATTGTCCGATGGTGCGCTGGATGTGACGATACGTCCGCTTTCGGTGCTGTGGGATTTTTCGGCGGAGAGGTTGCCGGTGCAGGAGGCGTTGCGGCAGGCGGCAGCGCTTGTGGATTATCGTAAGTTAACGGTGGAGGGGCTTTCGGTTACGCTGGCGGCGGGCGCGGTGGATCCGGGCGGTATTGCCAAAGGCTATATCGGTGACCGTGTGGCGCAGGTGCTGCAGCAGCAAGGTGTTGAGGCGGCATTGATTGATCTGGGCGGCAACATTGTGACGGTGGGCAATAAAAACGGGGAGTCGTTCCAAATCGGTATCAAAGATCCGCAGCATACCGAGCAGCTGTGTGCGGTGGTACAGAGCCAAAACGGAACGGTGGTTACCTCCGGTATTTACGAACGCGGGTTTGATCGGGACGGTGTGCGGTATCACCATATTCTGGATCCCAAAACCGGCATGCCGATTCAAAACGGCTTGGCATCCGTGACGATTGTTGGCAAAAATTCCGCCGAGGCGGATGCATTATCCACCGCCTGCTTTGTACTGGGTGAAGAAAAAGGGACACAACTGATTGCACAGTTGGACGGCGTGGAGGCGCTGTGGGTGCGGCGCGACGGAACGATTGCCGCTACCGACGGATTATCGTATACCCTTGCGTAAAAAATCCTGTATTTTAGTTGCTTTTTTCATAAAAATACGATATACTATTCCGTAGCGCCGTGTACTTTGGGGCATACGGGCTGATGGGTCCTGTGCGACGGTGGGCCGTGAACCATGTCAGGCGGGGAACCGAGCAGCATTAAGCGGATTCTTTCCGTGCGCCGCAGGTAACCTGTCAGCCCGTATGCCCGAGAGGACATGGCGTTTTCGAAAGGAGTCGGAAACATGTATCAAGTGTTGTATCGCAAATGGCGTCCGCAAACGTTTACGGATGTGTACGGACAACCCGCCGTGACCACCGCTTTAAAAAACGAGTTGCGGTCCGGTCGGTTGGCGCATGCGTACCTGTTCACGGGTTCTCGTGGAACGGGTAAGACTTCCTGCGCCAAAATTTTGTCCAAGGCGGTCAACTGCTTGCATCCGCAAGATGGCGACCCGTGTAATGCGTGTGATAATTGCCGCGGTATTGATGCCGGCACGATTTTGGACGTGGTGGAGATCGACGCGGCGTCCAATAACGGTGTGGACAATATCCGCGATCTGCGTGAAGAGGTGAACTTTGCGCCCGCAGTTGCGAAATACCGTGTGTACATCATCGACGAGGTACACATGTTATCTGCCGGTGCGTTTAACGCACTTTTGAAAACGCTGGAAGAGCCGCCGGAGCACGCGATCTTTATTCTGGCGACCACCGAAGTGCACAAGCTGCCGGCGACAATTTTGTCGCGGTGTCAGCGGTTCGATTTTGGGCGGATTCCTGCCGCGGACATTGCGGCGCGGCTGCAATACGTGGCGGGGCAGGAATCGTTCACGTTGGCGGAGGATGCCGCCATGCTGATCGCGCGGTTGGCGGATGGCGGCTTGCGGGATGCGTTGTCGCTGTTGGATCAATGCTTGTCGCGCTCGCGGGATATCACAACCGAAACCGTGGTGGATGCCACGGGTATGGCGGGACGGGAGCATCTGTTCCGTTTGGCAAAAGCCGTACGTGAGCAGGACGGCACGACCGCGCTGACGGTGCTGAATGCATTGTATGATGGTTCCAAGGATATGGAACGGTTGTGTGTGGAAATGATCGAGTTTTACCGCAACCTGATGATTTTGAAAAGTGTGCGCAAGCCGGAGGACCTGATTGTGGTATCACCTGCGGAAATGCAGGAGCTGCGTCAGGAAGCGGAGAGTTTGACGTTGGGTGCGGTGCTGCACATAATGGACGTGCTGCAGGGCACCTTGGATCGATTAAAAGGCGGCGTTTCGCGTCGGGTGGAAATGGAAACGACTCTGCTGCGCTTGTGCGAGCCGCGCCTGGACACCACGCCCGAAAGCTTGCTGCGCCGCATTGAAGATTTGGAAGCGGGGCTGGTAGCGGGCAGAGTGTCGGCGCCGACGGCTGCGGCACCGGCGGCGGAACCGCAAGCACCCGTACAATCGGCGAAGGCGGAAGAAGCGCCTGCCGCGGAAGCAGCCCCGCAACCGACGGCCGGTGCGGCGGAAGACATGAAGCCGTTTGATCGCTGGGCAGAGGTGCTGGAGAGATTGGCGGAGCAATGCCCGCCGCTGTATGGCGTGCTGATGGATTCGCAAGCGATGACCGATGGTGAACGCTTGGTGGTGATCACGGATAACGATTTGTTTGTGACGCTGGTGAAAACCGATGGCAACAAATTTGTGCTGATGAACGCCGTGCAGGCAATTGCGGGAAAACCGATGCGTATCAGCCGCGGACGACCCGTGAAGCAGGAAACAGCCAAAACACAGGAGACAACCGATCCATTGTCTGTCTTTTTGAAGCAAAGCGCCGAGGCGGGCGTGAACATCGACGTGAAAGGATGATCTTTGATGAAAGCAAGATTACCGCAAGGATACGGCAATTCCGGTGGCGGCAACATGCAATCCATGCTGAAGCAGGCGCAAAAAATGCAGGAAGATATGGCGGCTGCGCAGGCGGATCTGGAGCAGCGGGAGTATACCGCTGCAGCCGGTGGCGGTATGGTGACCGCAACGGTGGACGGTACGCATTTGTTAAAGTCGATTGATCTGAAGCCCGAAGCGGTGGACCCCGATGATACCGAAATGTTGGAAGATCTGATCGTGGCGGCGGTGAACGAAGCCGTGCGCAAAGCGCAGGCCGATTCCGAAGAAACGCTGGGCAAGATCACCGGCGGCATGAAAATGCCGTTCTGAACATGGTAAAACGAATCATATGGGGTCTTTTGACCGCTGCCTGCGCCGCTCTGATTTTGTTTTTTTCGTTGCAATCGGTAGACAGTTCTATTCAATTGAGTGGTGATCTGACGGACAAGCTGCTGGAGAACAATACAGCCTATCAACAGCTTTCGGACGATTATAAGGTGGCGCAGAACAATATTGTGCACGATCGGCTGCGAAATGCCGCTCACGTGGTGACTTTTGCCGCCCTTGCGTTTTGCGCATCCATGTTTGTGCGCACCTATACGCCGAAGTGGTGGCGAATCGCCTTGCCGTCGTGTATGGCGTTTGCGGTGTTCGATGAATGTGTACAGCACCTGCGCGGAATAGGCAGAACGTTTCAATGGTCCGATATCGGGCGTGATTGGCAAGGCGTGCTGATCGGCGTGGCGCTGGTTTGGCTGGTGACTTTCTTGATTACTACCATTAAGAATAAGGGGAAACGACATCATGGCGTATCGGGTACCGGCTCTGGACAATTTAATTGAACAATGGGAACGCTTGCCCGGTATCGGCCATAAAACAGCGGTGCGGTTGGCGTTTTCGTTACTTTCGATGAGCGAAGAACAAAGCCGTCGTTTTGTGGAGGCGATCGTGGATGCCAAA
>JAZQIV010000113.1:0-7117 GCA_045541305.1 Acutalibacteraceae bacterium
GTAATCGCGCAAAAACGGTTTGCCGTGCTCATCGGCGGTAACCGTTACCTCGCGTTCGGACAAGCCGACGGTGCGCAGGCACGCATCCAACGCCAGTCCCGCGCACAGGCTGCGGGCGCGATCGTCCGGTTGTGCAAAGGATTCTGCCTTTTTTTGGCGCGCGGGTGACAGATAATCCGCCGCAAACGGTGCGTTGCGGGTGTGGACCGCGATCACGACCATGGTGCTCTCCCCCCTTTCTTTCTGTTTTTCAGTATACACAAACTCACAAAATTTGTCCAGTTGATATTGGGAGGTTATGAATATGAAACGCATTGCCAAGTTCGAATGGGTATCCGACGCGCAATTTGCGGCGGATTATGCCGATTGCTTCGGTGAGCAGCCGCTCCCCGCCCTGCCCGCGCTGCCGCGCCGCGCGACCGCCGGTTCAGCCGGATACGATTTTTATTTGCCGTGTGCGGTGAAGCTGGCACCCGGTGAATCCATCAAAATTCCTACGGGAATCCGCGTGCGCATTGACGAGGGATGGGTACTCAAAATTTATCCGCGCAGCGGGCTGGGATTCAAGTTCCGTCTGCAGCTGAACAACACGGTGGGTATCATCGACAGCGACTATTACGGTGCGGATAACGAGGGGCATATTCAGATCAAGCTCACCAACGATTCCCGCGAAGGGAAAACCGTGGAGCTGCCCGCGGGCGCCGCGTTTGCGCAGGGCGTGTTTGTGGAATACGGGATCACGGAGGACGACGATGCCGATGCGCACCGCAGCGGCGGTTTCGGCAGTACAAGTAAATAAGTAAAAACCGCCGAGTAAAACCTCGGCGGTTTTTTGTTGGTTAAGCTTCTTGCTCGTGTTTGCCGGGGCGCGTCATCAGTGCCTGCACGGCTTCGCTGAGCGGATAATTTTCATAGCAAATGCGGTAGCAAGCTTCCGCGATCGGCATATCGACGCCCATTTTTTGTGCCAACTCGTGCGCGGTACCGGCCACCAGGTAGCCCTCCACCGTGCCGATGCGTTTGACCGCTTCGGCGGGCGGGATTCCCTCGCCGATCAGCATACCGGCGCGACGGTTGCGCGAGTGCATGCTGCCGCAGGTGACGATCAGATCGCCCATGCCGGACAAGCCGAAGAAGGTAGCGGGATCGGCACCCATTTTGACACCTAACCGGGCAATTTCGGTGAGGCCGCGCGTCATGAGCGCTGCTTTGGTGTTATCTCCCATGCCGTAACCGTCACAGATGCCGGCAGCCAATGCGATCACGTTTTTGAGCGCGCCGCCCAGCTCCACGCCGATGACATCCTGCACCGTATAAATGCGGAACGCGGGGTTCATCAACAAATCCTGCACGTAGGTGGCCGCCTCCAGATCCTGCGAGGCGCTGACCACCACGGTGGGGATGCCGCGCCCCACTTCTTCTGCGTGGGACGGACCGGACAATGCCACCGCACGAATACCCGGCAAGGCTTCGGCAATCACTTCGGTGAAACGGCGGTAGGTTTTTTCTTCCAAGCCCTTGCCCGCGTTGGCAACCACCGCGCCCGGTTTTAAATACGGGCGCAGGCGTGCCGCGGTATCGGCAATGGCAAACGACGGGACCGCCAAAATCACCAGATCGGCTTCGGCAGCAACCGCAGCATCACACGTTAAACAGATGGAGGGATCCACCGCGATATCCGGCAGCAGCTTGCGATGCTGGCCGTGACGGCGGATGGAGGCAATTTCTTCTTCAAACGGCGACCACAACTTGACCGTGTGACCGTGGCGGTTCGACATGACCGCTAGCGCCGTGCCCCAACCGCCGGCGCCAAAAACCGCAATGTTTGCCATGTTACCGCTTCCCTCCGATCTTGCTTTCCGTACCCGCAATAATGCGCTTGATGTTCTCGCGGTGCTTGATGATGGCAATCGCTGTGATGATCGCCATCGCCACCGTGCAGAACGCCACGGTCGGCCACGCTTGATGATACGCAAACGTGCGCATCAGATACGTGGTGATCGGCAGGCTGACACCCGCCACAATCGACCCGAGCGACACCATGCGGGAAAACAAAACCACCAGAATGAAGACAGATAATGCGACCAGCGCAGTGCGCCAATCCAGAATTAACGTCATGCCGAACACCGTCATGACGCCTTTGCCGCCGCGGAAGCCATAGAAAACGGGGTAAATGTGACCCAGCACACAGCAAAGTCCCGCCAGATACGAACCGATCAGTGCCAAATGTTCCGGATTGGAGGTCAATAATGCCGGATCGGTTTGGGGCGCCAGTTGCAACGTGCGCAGCAACACACCGCCTACGTAAACCGACGCCATACTTTTGGCGAGGTCGCCAAGAAAGGTGAGCAGGGCGGGCAGTTTCCCCTGCGAGCGCAGCACGTTGGTGGCGCCCGCGTTACCGCTGCCGAACGAGCGAATGTCTTTGCCGGAAAAACGGCGAGTCACGATAATGGCAAAGCTGATGCTGCCCAGCAGATAGCCGATGACGGCAGAAAGCAGCATGGAAAGCCAGCAATTCTGTAAAAATGTGATCATGGTGTCCTCCTATTTACCACTGTTATCTCCACGTTCTCTGATGATAAATCGGATGGGCGTTCCTTCTAAGCCGAAGGTTTCCCGTAATTGATTTTCTAAATATCGCTGATAGGAAAAATGGAACAATTCCGCGCGGTTCACAAAGAACACAAACGTCGGCGGACGGGTGGACGGCTGTGTCATGTAATAGATCTTGAGCCGTTTGCCCTTATCCGTGGGCGGCTGCACACGCACCGTTGCCTGCGCCAACACATCGTTGAGCATACCGGTGGAAATGCGGGTCGCATTTTGTTCATTGACATACGAGATCAGTTCCAGCAAACGATCCAGCCGCTGCCCCGTTTTGGCCGAAATGAATGCAAACGGTGCGTATGCCATGAAGCTGAAATCGTTTTCCAGTTTTTTGCGCGTGAGCGCCATGGTGCGGTCGTTTTTCTCCACCGCATCCCATTTGTTCACGGCGATGATGCAGGCCTTACCTTTTTCGTGCGCGATGCCCGCCACCTTGCTGTCCTGCTCGGTGAAGCCTTCCACGCCGTCGATCAAAATCACGCACACGTCGGCGCGTTCCACCGCCATTTCGGCACGCAGGATGCTGTATTTTTCGATCGCATCGTCCACACGGCTGCGACGGCGCAAGCCCGCGGTATCGATGAGCAGGAACTTGCCTTGCTTGGTATCGATCTCGGTATCAATGGCATCACGCGTGGTGCCCGCGATATCCGAAACGATGCTGCGTTCCTCCCCTGCCAGCGCATTGATGAGCGAGGATTTACCGGCATTGGGCTTGCCGATGACCGCCACCTTGATGCGATCATCTTCCTCCTCTTCCTCCTCTTCGGCGGGCAGGTATTCAAACACGGCATCCAGCAGATCGCCCGTGCCGGTGCCGTGCAGCGACGACACGGCGATGGGATCGCCGAGGCCTAAGTTATAAAATTCGTAAAACTCTGCGGGCGGTTCGCCGATGCGGTCGCATTTGTTGACGCACAGTACGATCGGTTTGCCGCTTTTTTGCAGCATGACCGCCACGTCGGCATCGTTGGCGGTGACGCCCGATTGCAGGTCGGTCACCAGCACGATGACATCCGCTTGCTCGATCGCCAGCTGTGCCTGACGGCGCATTTGCGACAGGATCACATCGTCGGAATGGGGTTCGATACCGCCCGTATCCGCCAGCATGAAGTTTCTGCCGCGCCATTCGCAGGCAGCAAAAATGCGGTCACGCGTGACACCCGGTGTATCCTTGACAATGGACAACCGCTGCCCGATGAGTTTATTAAACAACGTGGATTTGCCGACGTTCGGTCTGCCGACAACCGCCACAATGGGTTTTGCCATACGTTTCACCTCTTATCGCAAAAGCGCTTCCAACAGTTCGGCGCCATCGGTGGGAATGATCTCCACCGTGACACCCAATGCATTTTCCAATTCTTCCGGTGTGACATCGTCCAGAAAACGGTCGCCCTCATGGCGCAGCATACAATCGGGAATGAGCACCCGTTCGCACGGGATGCCTTGCAATTGTTCCATCAGATCGCGGCCGGTTACCAGGCCCGCCACCGTGATGGTTTCGCCGAAAAAGTGATTGCGAATCGCCTGCACCTGTGCCGCAATACCGAGCACCTTGGATGCGGCGGTGTTTACCAGATCGGTTAAAATAGGGGCGGCCGCTACGCCGGTGGCAAGCACCGTTTTTGTGCCGATTGCCGCCGCACCATTGTGCGATGCCAACGCTTCGTGGAACTGAGCGCGCAGCAGTGCGACCAGGCCCACGCCGTTTTCCAGCTGGGACATTTCGCCGTAAAACGATTCCTCAGGGATGGCGCGCCCTGCCTGCACGTACCATTCATCGGCAGGGTAAATCAGACGGTTGCCGGTTTTGGCTTCTTGCTCATCGCCGAAACGGGTGACCATATCCAACACGGCGGCGCTTTCCTCCGCTGTGAACGGGCGAAGCGGGGTGAGGCCCTCGCGGTATTTGGTGAGCCCGACGGGCACCACCGCCACCGATTCCACCGCCGGGGACAAGGCAGCCAGATCCTGCATGCTGCGCATCAGCTCTTCCCCGTCGTTCCATTCGGGGCACAAAACCAGTTGGCAATCCATGTGGATACCCGCATCCGCAAAGCGTTTGAGCAGCGACAGCGTATCGCCCGCAAAGCGGTTGTTCATCATGCGGCAGCGCAGTTCGGGGTTGGTGGTGTGCACCGAAATGTTGATGGGGCTGATGTGCATGGCCATAATACGCTCGATCTCGTGCTCCGACAGATTGGTGAGCGTGATATAATTGCCGAATAAAAAGGACAGGCGGCTATCGTCATCCTTGAAATACAAGGTTTCCCGCATGCCGGGCGGCATCTGGTCGATGAAGCAGAAAATGCATTGGTTGCGGCAGGAATGCTGACGGTCCATTAAATACGTTTCGAATTCCAAGCCGATATCGTCTTCCTCCGCTTTGCGGATGCGCACCGTGCGGGTTTTGCCCGCCGCCGTTTGCAGGGACAAGGTCAGCCGCGGTTCGGATAAATAAAAGCGATAGTCCAACACGTCCTCGATCGTGTGACCGTTGACGGAAAGCAGACGATCACCCGCCGCAATGCGTTTGCGAGAAGCAATGCTTTTGGGTAATACGTGCGCGATCACCACTGCCAATACCAGTCCCTCCTTTTTTCTCAAAAAACAAAGGGCGCAACCCGAGCGGGTCGCACCCTCTATTCTTCCCTTGATGTGGGGCAGTTACAACCCGTTTTGGAACTTAGTCCTCCACTTTGACGATCTGTCTGCCGTTGTAATAGCCGCAAGCTCCGCAAAGACGGTGCGGGCGTTTGTATTCGCCGCACTGCGGGCATTTGACCAGTTCGGGAGCCGTAGTCTTCCAAACATTATTCCGTCTCGTATCGCGACGAGCCTTTGAACTTTTTCTCTTCGGTACCGCCATCGTCAGCACCTCCTTAACATATTCACAAAAGTTAATCCAGCAACTGCTTGAGCGCGGCGAGCCGCGGATCCACCGTGTCGTGCTGACAAGTGCAAGCACCCTCGTTCAGGTTCTTGCCGCATTGCTGGCACAAGCCTTGGCAATCCTCACGGCACAGCCGTTTTGACGGTTGATCGAGGAGGAGATCCTCTTCCACCAACGCATCCAGCGGAAGCTGATAATTGTCGATGAGAACAAAACTATCGTTGTCCTCGTGATTGAGGGAAACCACAAGAATATGCTCCATCGACAGATGTTCTTCGCAACTGAGATCACACGCACACCGATCACAGATACCGTCGTACCGGTAATCCACCTGTGCTTTGAGTGTTACCACACCTGCGTTGTGCCGAATCTCACCCTTGACGCGAACCGGCTGCTTGAACGGATAACCACCGTTCCACTCCAGCGCGGAAAAATCCAGGGAGCAATCAAGCGGCAAACAGGCTTTTTCGCCCATGAACAGGGACTGTAATTGAAGAAGCATACTTCACCTCAATAGTCACGCAGAATATTATATCGATATAACCTGCATTTGTCAATATCTTTTTTTGAAAAATTAGCGCGCATAAAGACAAAGCGCCGTGTCCGGCGCTTTGTGCTGAATGACGTCATCAGATCTCTTTGGCGAGTTCTGCAATCTTCTCCGGAATTTCGCTCGGATCCGCCGAAACCGACATCACGATGTTGGTGTTGGCTTTGTCGCTGAGCGCTTTCAGCTTCTCCACAAAGCCGAGCAAGCCGTCCACGTCGCCACCGATCTTCAGCGTGGAATCCACAAAAATATCGGTGATATCATAGTTACCGGCACACATACCGGCAATCAGACCGTAAAAACTGTCAAATCCGCGGATCGCATACTCATCAGCCGCGACCAAACGCACGCTGTGCTTCAGGCTGTAAGTTAAGGTGTTGTCTTTTTCGATGAATACAACGTTACCCTTGGACTGTGCCATGGCTTCGTTGCACATGTCGATCAGACGTTTGGTTTTGCCGGAACCTTTTTTTCCGAGGATTAAAGTGATCATTAGAATTCCTCCCAATCTATATTAACCGCTCTGTGCGGTCAGTACCCGGTGTTTTTTAGCCAAGCCGTTTTTCCAGCGCGGCTTTTTGATCTTCGTAGCCCGGTTTGCCGAGCAGGGCGAACATGTTCTTTTTATATTCCTCCACGCCGGGCTGATTGAACGGGTTAACGCCCAGCATGTACCCCGAAATCGCACAGGCTTTTTCGAAGAAATACAGCAGATAGCCGAGCTCCTGCTCCGATACCGCCGGCACGTGCAGCACCATGTTGGGCGTGCCGCCGTCGGTATGCGCGAGGATGGTGCCCTCGAACGCTTTTTGATTGATCTCCGCCATCGTGCGGCCGGCCAGGAAATTGAGGCCGTCCACATTTTCCGCATCTTCCTTGATGACCATGGTGACGGGCGAAGAATCCAGCTGCACCACCGTTTCAAACAACAGGTTGGTGCCATCCTGCACAAACTGACCCAACGAATGCAGGTCGGTGGAGAAGATGACGGATGCCGGGAACAAGCCCTTGCCATCCTTGCCTTCACTTTCGCCGTACAGCTGCTTCCACCATTCCGACATCAT
>JAZQIV010000114.1:0-7422 GCA_045541305.1 Acutalibacteraceae bacterium
TAGATCGAACCCTTGCTTGTCGCCGTGGGTATCAATGGAATTCACCACCACTTCGCCTGCACCGTTGCCAACGCATCGTCTGATCCATTCAATGGCTTCCATGCCGGTGTTTTCTCGTCCGCCTTTGGCAAACACACGGAAAACCCCGTCCACACGTTTGATATCCACCGATAGCACCACGCATTGGTCACCGTACAGCTTGGCGGCTTCGGCAATCAAATCGGGATTGTGTATTGCACCAGAATTCACGCTTACCTTATCGGCACCGCATTTGAGCACACGATCGAAATCTGCTACTGTGTTGATTCCACCGCCAACCGACAAGGGGATAAAAACGCTCTTAGCGGTCTCGCACAGGATATCTGTAAACAGTTTGCGGCCATCCGAGGATGCCGTGATATCGTAAAACACCAGTTCATCCGCGCCGTTATCGCTATAATATTTCGCCAGTGAAACGGGGGAGGACACGTCGTGTAACCCCTCAAAATTCACACCTTTTACCACCCGCCCGTCCTTCACATCCAAGCAGGGAATAATCCGTTTTGTGATCATTGTGCCACCTCAATTGCGGATTTCAGATCAATGGCACCCGTATAATACGCCTTGCCGATGATCGCACCGTGAATTTGGAGCTTCGCCAAACGGGTAATGTCGTCCATAGAGGAAACCCCGCCGGAAGCGATAATCTGCATATCCAATTCATCGGACAATTGTTTGTACAAATCGTGGTTGGTACCTTGCATGGCTCCGTCCTTTGAAATGTCGGTACAGATCAGCGTCTTTACGCCGATTCCTTCCATTTTTCGACAGAAGTCCATGGCTTGATACGTCGATTTTTCCGTCCAACCTTTGATTGCCACAAACCCGTCTTTGATATCAATGCCAACCGCAATTTTATCGCCGTAGCGTTGAACCGCTTTTTCCACAAATCCCTCTTCGGTCACCGCAGCTGTCCCCAGGATTACGCGGTCCACACCGGCTGTAATGTATCGGTCAATCACGTCCATGCTGCGGATACCGCCGCCGATTTCGCAAAACAGACCGCTTTGCTCTTTGATGGCACACACAATTTCCAGGTTAGGGGTGTTACCGAATTTAGCGCCCTCCAGATCCACTAAGTGGATATGTGTTGCACCGCATTTCTGAAAACCCGCGGCAATTGTCAACGGTTCACCGTAAATTGTCATTTGATTGTAATCACCTTTGTAAAGCCGAACAGCTTTACGCTCATACAGATCAATTGCAGGATAAATCAACATGTTAAGGGTCTCCTTTTACTCAATAAACGCGCGCAAAATATCAAGACCGACAGAACCGCTTTTTTCAGGATGAAACTGACAACCATAAACGTTGCCGCGCGCTACCGCTGCCGTCAGCTCTGCGCCATATTCCGCCGTGGCAATAGTGGAATCGTTACAATCCGTCGCGTAATACGAATGCACAAAATACACACAATCCCCGTCGTTAATATAGCGGAAAAGATCGCAATCGCGCTTGAAAATCAGCGGATTCCAGCCAATATGCGGAATTTTATAAGCGTCCGAGGGGAGAACGTCGGCAATCGGTTTCACACAACCGGGGATCAGCCCTAAGCCCTCGTGCTCACCGTATTCATAGCTTTTTTCAAACAGTAGCTGCATGCCAAGGCAAATGCCGAGCAGCGGCGTGCCGTTTGCTGCAATATCTTTTAACACGCGATCCAAATCGGAATCGCGTAATTTCTGCGCGGCATCGCCAAAAGCACCAACACCCGGCAAAATAATACGGTCAGCGGCTTTCAATGCGTCAGGGTCTGCAGTTACGATCACGTCGGCACCGATGGCTGCCAGCGAACTTTTTAGGGAAAACAGGTTGCCGACTCCGTAATCAACAATTGCTATCATTTACAGAACTCCTTTGGTGGACGGAATCTCATCGGCGAATGCTACATCGATCGCTACCGCTTCCTTCAAACTGCGTGCGATGGATTTGAAGGCGCCTTCAATGATATGATGCGAATTGAAGCCGGCAGGTTGACGGACGTGCAGCGTGCATTCCGCATTCCGTGCAAACGCGATCCAAAATTCCCAAACCAATTGTGTGTCAAAGGTGCCAACCTTTTCGGTGGGAATCTCCAATCCGTAAGCCAAGTGGCTGCGCCCGGATAAATCAACAGCCGAAAGAATCAACGCTTCATCCATTGGCAAAATACAGCTGCCGTAACGTGTGATACCCTTCTTATCACCAAGCGCCTCCTTGAACGCGGTGCCAAGTGCAATGCCGATATCCTCCACCGTGTGATGATCGTCCACCTGCGTATCACCCTTGCAGGTGACCGATAGATCAAAACGACCGTGTTTGGCAAACAGCGTCAGCATGTGATCCAAAAACCCACAGCCGGTGTCGATTACACCGGTTCCGGTGCCGTCCAAGCAAAGCGACAGCGTAATGTCGGTTTCAGCGGTTTTGCGTGTCATACAGGATGTTCTCATATTCTTTCCTCCAACAACTGTGATAAGGTTGCAATCAAGGCTTCCATTTGGGCGGGACTACCGATGGTAATGCGGTTATAGTCACGTAGCTTCTCTTTGTCGAAATGCCGCACCAAAATACCGCGTTCCTTTAACTTTTGGTAGATTTCTTTTCCACCCACTGTTTTGTGCTTGGCAAACACAAAATTGGCTGAAGAGGGGATAACCGAGAAACGGAGTGCTTCCAACTGCTTGGTTGTCCACGCACGCGTTTTCATAATCTGCTGGCAGTTATCCTGAAAATATTCTGCGTCCTCCAATGCGCCGATACCTGCTGCCATCGTCATGCGATTGACGTTGTACGGGTTTGTGGAATATTTCACGGTATTTAAATCGCGGATCAATTCTTTGCAAGCAAATCCGACACCCAGTCTGGCACCCGCCATCGAACGGGATTTGGAAAACGTTTGTGTGACAAGCAGGTTTTGGTATTCATGAATAAGCGATACAGCGCTCTCGGCTCCAAAATCCACGTACGCCTCGTCCACAACCACAATATTATCCGGATTGCTCTCCACAATCTTGCGAATATCCGAAAGAGGCAGTGCAATGCCTGTAGGGGCGTTAGGATTGGCGATAAAAACCGTTTTGCGGCAATTTATGTAATCGGATATCTCAATAGTGAAATCGTCGTTTAGGGGCATTTCTGTGAACGGCACGTTGTTAAGCTCTGCGAACACCGGATAAAACCCATAAGTAATATCCGGGAATATTGCCGGATGGGTATCGTCACAAAACGCCATAAATGCGAAATTCAAAATTTCGTCAGACCCGTTTGTAAACAGCACCTCATCGGTTTGGACACCAAATGCTGTCGCTGCTTTTTCAACCAAAGCCCGACACTCGGGATCGGAATACAATTGCAACGCTTCTGCGGCCTTAGCAGCCGCCGCAACCGCTTTCTTCGAGGGTGGATACGGCGATTCGTTGGTATTGAGCTTGATATATTGCTGATCCTTTGGTTGCTCACCGGGGGTGTACGGGGTCAGCTTGTTGTATTTAGCAGAAAAAAATCGACTCACGTGTTATCATCCTCTGTACGGATTACGGCACTTTTGGCGTGGGCAGTCAAGCCTTCGGCGTTGGCAAAATATGCCACATCCTTTGCCACTTTTGCCAACGCATCGCGTGTGTAATACGTGTATTGGGTTTTCTTAATAAAATCATCCACCGAAAGCGGGCTGGAAAAACGAGCCGTACCACTGGTGGGCAACGTATGGTTCGGTCCCGCAAAATAATCGCCGAGAGCTTCGGGACAATGACGGCCCATAAAGATGGAGCCGGCATGATGGACGCGATCCAGATAGTCAAACGGATTATCCACACACAATTCCAAATGCTCAGGTGCGATCTCATTCGCAATGTCAATGGCTTTTTTCAGCGTATCCACCACAATGATTTTGCCGTTGACATCGATGGATGCACGGGCAATTTCATGGCGAGCCAACAACGGGATTTGTTCCTCTAACGCTGCTTGCACGGCAAGCGCCAATGCTTCGGATTCGGTAACCAGAACGGCGCTTGCGAGCTTATCGTGCTCTGCTTGGGATAACAGATCGGCGGCAATGTGAGCAGGATTGGATTTACCGTCGGCAACGATCAGAATCTCGCTCGGTCCGGCGATCATATCAATGGAAACCTTGCCGAATACCTGTTTTTTTGCTTCGGCCACAAACGCGTTGCCGGGGCCGACGATCTTGTCCACTTTCGGTACGCTTTCTGTACCGTATGCGAGTGCGGCGATGGCTTGCGCACCACCGATTTTGAAGATCTTATCCACGCCCGCAACCGAGGCGGCGGCCAGGATCACAGGGTTCACTTTGCCGTTGGCTTGCGGCGGCGTGACCATCACGACCTCACGACATCCCGCAATCTTGGCGGGAATGGAATCCATTAACACGGTGGAGGGGTATGCCGCGGTACCGCCTGGTACATACAGACCGGCGCGATCAACCGGAATGATCTTCTGACCGATCACTACACCTTCTTCATCGTTGATAATGAAGCTGTTGCGCACTTGCTTTTCATGGAATTTTTTGATATTTTTTGCTGCTTTTTTCAAAATATCCAAAAATTCCGGCTCAACCAACGCCAGTGCTTCTTCAATTTCCTCCTGTGATACCAGCAGGGAAGAGAGCACCGCTTTGTCAAACTTTTCGCAGTATTCGTACAATGCGCGGTCACCGTTTTCGCGCACGTTTTCAATGATCTGTGCTACGATTTCTTCCACGTTGACCGTGGGAACAGCACGAGCAAAAATCTCCTCGTTTGTGACTTCTCCGTATTTTAAAATTTGGATCATGGTTTATGCCTCCGTCTGTGCAGCGAGTTCGCGCACAACTGCATCAATTTGCTGCTTTTTGAACTTATAAGCGGATTTGTTGGCAATCAATCTGGCGCTGATCGGCACAATCGTTTCGATCACCGACAAATTGTTTTCTTTCAAGGTTGTTCCCGTTTCCACAATATCGACTATCACATCCGATAACCCCAAAATCGGGGCGATTTCGATAGAACCGTTCAGATGGATGATATCAATATCTCGGCCTTTGGATAGGTAATGCTGTCCCGCGATGTTGGCAAATTTTGTGGCCACGCGAAGGGTACGGTTAGGATCATCGCGGAAACCGTTTTGAGCCGCCACCGCCATACGACATTTGCCCATGTTCAGATCCAACAACTCGTAAATATCCGGCTCATATTCCAGCAAGATATCTTTGCCGGCAACACCGATATCGGCGGCGCCTCGTTCCACGTAGATGGAAACATCAGAGGGCTTAACCCAAAAATACCGCACTCCGCAATCGGGATTTTCAAAAATCAGCTTACGATTGTTTTCATGAATCGACGGACATTCGAATCCGGCACGTTCAAACATGGCGTATACTTTTTCACCGAGTCTGCCTTTTGGCAAGGCGACGTTAAGCATGGTTTTCAAGAACAGTCACCTCACCGTCTGAAAGCTTTAATAGTTGTTTGTACCGCACCGTTTTTGGCACGTTGCGCTGCGCCAGTACGTGCAGTCCCGTATCAGTCAGCTGCTTGACGTGTTGATTGATTTCTTGTAAGGTTGTGCCGTCTTCATACAGCAGCACCGTGTCCACGTCAAAGGCGTTCGCCGTTTCATCTAACCGCTCCAGCAGATCGGTATACAAGGCAAAGCCGATGGCACGCGATGCACGTTTCATTTTTTTCATCAGTTTATCGTACTGCCCTCCGGAGAGCACTCCGGTGGGTAAGCCGTCAATAAATCCTTTGAACACAAAACCGTTGTAATAATGAATGTTATCGACCACCGAAAAATCGATACAGATTCGCTCATCGTCCGGCAGGGCACAAATAACCTGCTCAAATGATGACCAGGAGGGGAGATGCCCCAACAGCGGCGAAAGGATCGGTAGTACATTTTGGCGCGTGCCGGAAGTGTTGGCGAGCGTGCACAAGATATTGATCGCCTCTTCGCAGACGTCTGCCTCACATAAGGTGGATTTTAATTCGTGCGTGTTTTTTTCTCCGATGTATTGGAACAAACGCGGTTTTAGCTCGGCGGAAATTCCCATGCTGTCGATCAAATCGGATAACAATCCCACGTGTGAAACATCCAACACGCAAGCAGAGGAAATGCACTCCAGACTTTGCAGTGCCAATGTCAATACTTCGCAAATGCAATAATCATCAATGTTTCCCAAACACTCCAAACCGACCTGCATGATCTCTTTGAAAGCGTGTGAGCCCTTCGACACACGATAGACGTTTTCGTTGTAATACACTTTTTGAACAGCATCGACATCGTCTTTGCTGTTTTTCACGATCGACAAGGTAACGTCCGGCTTGAGCGCCATTAGCTTCCCATTGGTATCGGTGAATGTGATAACACCGTCGGAGATCAAAAAGTCTTTGTTGCGAGCATATAGATCGTATTCCTCGAACTTGCTCATTTTATATTGTGAATAACCGAATCGCTCGTACAAAGCGCGCAGCGAGAACGTGACGTTTTCGCTGAACGTCAACATGACCTGTTGCATTATTTGTTCTCCTTTAACCGTTCAATTGCGGTACGGTAACCACCGTTTCCGTAATTCAAGCACTTGCTGACGCGCCCAATTGTGGCGGTGCTGATGCTGACCTTTTCCATGATTTTTTGATAGCTGTCGCCATCGGAAAGCAGAATAGCGGTATCCAGACGCTGCGACATATCTTGAATTTCTTTGATCGTGCAAAGATCCTCAAAATAGGTGTAGCACTCCTCAATGGTTTGCAGATTCAAAAAGGTTTGAAACAAACGATCGATGGATTCGGAACGAAAATTCATGATAAATTCCTCCTACGGTATAATACTTTACCATGTTACCACTTTGTCGCGCTAAAGTCAAGCCGTTTTGCAAATATTTACAGATGCAAAAGAAACAGTCAGCTGAGCGGTAAACTCAAGCCGGCTGTTTCATTTACGTTATTGCAAGGTAGCCGCCATGACAGCTTTGATGGTATGCATGCGGTTTTCGGCTTCGTCAAACACAATGGATCGGTCGCTTTCAAAGACTTCGTCGGTCACTTCCATGCAATCAATGCCGAATTTCTCGTATATTTCTTGGCCGGTGGTGGTTTTCAGATCGTGGAAAGCAGGGAGGCAATGCATGAAACGGCATTGCGGACCGGCAATGTTCATAAGCTTGGTGGTAACGCGATACGGAGTAAGCTCCGCGATGCGTTCTTTCCAAACCGAATCCGGTTCGCCCATGGATACCCACACGTCGGTATAAATCACGTGCGCATTTTTGACCGCCAAGGTCGGATCGGTAATGAATTCCAAAACAGCGCCCGTTTGTGCGGCAATTGCCTGACAGGTATCAACCAATTGCTGATCCGGGAAATATTTTTGCGGGGCACAAGCTACAAAGTGCATGCCCATCTT
>JAZQIV010000115.1:0-13377 GCA_045541305.1 Acutalibacteraceae bacterium
ATGGTGGTCTTGCCGGCACCCGTGGCGCCCACAAACGCCACCTTTTGACCGGGCTGCGCATACAGCGTGACCTCGTGCAGCACCTGTTTTTCCGGCACGTACCCAAAATCCACCTCGGTGAGCTGCACGTCTCCGCGCAGCGGCGTGTACGTCACCGTACCGTCCTCGTGCGGGTGCCGCCATGCCCAATGCCCCGTGCGTGCAGCGCTTTCGCGCAGCTCGCCGTTTTCCTCGGTGCAGTTGACAAGCGTCACGTAGCCGTCGTCGGTTTCGGGAGCTTCGTCCATCGCCGCAAAAACACGCGAGGCGCCCGCCAGCGACATAATCACCGTGTTGATCTGCTGCGAGATCTGGTTGATCGGCATGGAAAAGTTTTTGCTTAGCAGCAAAAACGAAGCGATCGCGCCCAGCGTGACGCCGCCAAAGCCGAGCGAGGCGAGCAGACCGCCCACCGCGGCGATCAGCACGTATTGCAGGTGTCCCATGTTGTTCATCACGGGACCCATGATATTCGCGAACTTGTGCGCCTCGGTCGCGTTGAAGCACAGCTCGTCGTTCAGACGGTCAAAGCCCTCCTTAGCGGCCTCCTCGTGGCAGAACACCTTCACGACCTTTTGCCCCTGGATCATTTCCTCAATATATCCGTTGACCGCGCCGATGGATTGCTGCTGCTTGACAAAGAACTTGCCCGATCGCATGGCGAGCTGCTTGGAAACGAACACCGTCAGCAGGGTGAACAAAAACACAAAGATCGTCAGCTGCCAGCTGGTGGTGAACATCGCCACCGTCACCGATACAATGGTAATCAGCGAGTTGATGGTTTGCGGAACGGTCTGCGACACGGTCTGCCGCAGGGTTTCCACGTCGTTGGTGAAAAGGCTCATGATATCGCCGCTGAGATGCGTGTCAAAATACCGCACCGGCAGCGTTTGCAAATGCGAAAACAGCTCGTCGCGCACGCGCTTCATAGTGCGCTGCGAAACCGATACCATGATGAGGTTATAGCACAGCGTGGACGCGATGCCCAGCAGGTAAAAGCCCGCCACCCGCAGGATCGCCTGCCCCAGCGCGGGGAACAGATCGGCGCCGGTATCCAGCATCGGCTGAATGTAATCGTCGATCAACGTGCGCAGGAACAACGAGCCCTGCACGTTCGCGATCGCGCTGATCGCAATGCACACGATCACCGCCAAAAACGGCAGCCAGTTGGGCACGAATACCACCTTGAGCAGGCGCAGCACCGTGCCTTTTTTCAGCTTCGGACGGGGCCCCATCGCCGCCATGTTGCGGCCACCGGGACCGCGCATCATCGGGGGTTGCTTTGCGGGTGCACTCATGCCTCGTCGCCCCCTTTCTGCTGCGAACGGTACACGCTTTGGTACAGCTCGCTGGTTTTCAGCAGCTCGTCGTGCGTGCCCACCGCGGTGATCGCGCCGCCCTCCAGCACCACGATCATATCCGCCTCCTGCACCGAGGTGATGCGCTGGGCAATAATCAGCTTCGTGGTATCGGGGATCTCCTCACGGAACGCCTTGCGAATGCGCGCATCCGTGCCGGTATCCACCGCGCTGGTGGAATCGTCCAAGATCAGAATTTTCGGTTTTTTCAGCAGCGCCCGCGCAATGCACAACCGCTGCTTTTGCCCACCGGATACGTTGGTACCGCCCTGCTCCAGCACGGTATCGTACCCGTCGGGGAATTTGGCAATGAATTCATCCGCCTGCGCGAGCTTGCACGCGTGGATGAGCTCCTCATCCGTCGCGTTGGGATCGCCCCAGCGCAGGTTCTCCTTGATGCTGCCCGAAAACAGCACGTTCTTTTGCAGCACCATCGACACCGCATCGCGCAGCGTATTGAGATCGTACTCACGCACGTCCACCCCGCCGACACGCACCACTCCCTCGCTCACGTCGTACAGCCGCGGAATCAGCTGCACCAGCGTGGATTTGGAGCTGCCCGTGCCGCCGATGATGCCCACCGTGGCGCCCGACGGAATGGTAAGGTTAATTTGGCGCAGCGCGGGCGCGCTGCCCTCGCCACCGTAACGGAAGCTCACGTTTTCAAAACGGATCTCACCGTTTTTCACCGTGGTGACATCCCCGCCGCAGATGGTGGTGGTTTCGCTCAGCACCTCGGTCACACGCTGTGCCGCCGCGCGCGACATGGTCACCATCACCAGAATCATCGAGATCATCATCAGACTCATCAAAATCTGCTGAATGTAGGTAAACAAGCTCATCAGCTGCCCCGTTGTCATGCCGGTACGCCCCGCCACCAGCTGCGCGCCGAACCACGAAATCAGCAAAATGCAGGTGTACATGCTGATCTGCATCAACGGCGAGTTGAACGCCAGCAGCCGCTCCGCCGTGGACGCATCGCGATAAATGCCGGCCGAGCTTTCCTTGAATTTTTCGGTTTCGTGATCGCCGCGCACAAAGGTTTTCACCACCCGCACGCCGCGCAGGTTTTCCTGCACCACGGTGTTCAGACGGTCGTACTTTTTGAACATCCGCAAAAACACGGGATGCGCGTGCTTGGTAATGAGGAACAGTCCCGTTGCCAAAAACGGCAGCACCAGCAAAAAAATGAGCGCCAGCTTCGCGTTGACGGTAAACGCCGCGATCAGCGAGAAGATCAACAGCGAGGGTGACCGCACCGTGATACGAATAATCATCTGAAACGACATCTGCAGGCTGTTCACGTCGGTGGTCATGCGCGTGATGAGCGATGCTGTGGAAAATTTATCGATATTGGCAAAGGAATAATCCTGCAGCGCGTGATACATATCGTGCCGCAGATTACGTGCAAAGCCCGCCGAGGCAATCGCCGCGTGGTTGCCCGACATCACGCCGCAAAACAACGAAAGCAGCGCGCAGCCGGCCAGCAATCCGCCGCACGCCCACACGTACCCCATATCCCCTTTTTCGATACCGTTATCAATGAGATACGCCATCAAAAACGGGATGATGACCTCCAGCACCGCCTCGCCCGTGACGAACAGCGGTGCCGCAATGGCGTTTTTCTTGTATTGCCGCACACACGCGGCCAAGCGTTTTATCATGTAGCCGACCTCCTGTCGAGCGTGGTTTTCAGCTTTTCGGTCACACGGAAAAAGACAGCAAGCTCTTCTGCCGTCAAGCCCTGCCGCAGCAGCTGCTCGGTTTGGGCGTGCTCCGCCTTCACACGTTCATGCAGCGCCCACGCCTTTTCGGTGAGCACGATCTGCTTGAGCCGCGCATCCACGGGCGATGGCTCCCGCGTGATAAGGCCGTTGCGTTCCATGGTTTGCAAAATCGCCGTTGCCGTGGGCGGACGAATGGAAAACACGGTTTCAATGTCCCGCTGATACTGCGGGCCGTCCTTGGCATGGTGCGCCAGATACCCCAGCACGTAGCCGTGTGTCCCCGTGAGCGCATGCACGTCGCTGTGCGTGGGCGAAGCCTCCACCCGTCTTTTCAGCAGGTTGTGCAGTGCCCGCAGCTCCACGCCGATGCGTTTTTCCTGCATCCCGCACCCTCCTTTGGTGTGTGAATAGTTAGTTTACTAAACAATTATAATCACCGCATCCGTCACTGTCAACCGCTAAACGGTAAAGATTTTGTGAATTTACTTCGATTTGTCTGTACCATAGGCCCCCTCCGGGAGGGGGAACGCCTCCCCTACAATCCCAAATCAACACCGTAGGGGCGATTCACGAATCGCCCGCACCTCGCGGTGGGCATTTCGATTCTTCTCTGCGACGAAATAAGCAAAAGGGGGCGCAATACGCGCCCCCGCATCTTCCGCTCTCTGCCCCGCTCCAAGCCCCCCTTGCCTAAAGGGGGGTGTCACGGCGCACGCCGTGACGGGGGGATACCCCCATGGCCCCCTCTCGGAGGGAGGCTTTGCAATAACAAAAACGGGGTGGCGTATCGCCACCCCTAACACTTATCACGTTGTAAAAACCAATCGCAATTAATTCATGCGGTTGCGTTCGATCCAATAAATCGCTTCCGCGATCACGGGATTGAACCATTTGAGATACATTCCCTTCGGCGACCCGTTGTTGAGATACGGGTTTCGCTTATACTGCGGGAACGTTTTTTGGACGTCGCGGAGCACGAATCGCACGCCCTCATGGAAGCGCTTGCGATCCTTGGATTTCGCCAACCGCTTGATGAACGTGGCGAACAGATACCGCACGTACATGTACTCGACCTCGTCGCCGAACCGCTCCATCAAACCGTTTTGCTCGTAATGCTCGCGCACCTTGTTCACCACCACGTGCATATCGTACAGCTTGTCCGAATAGGTGTAGGTGATGGAATTTTCACGCTGAATATACTCATAAAACGCTTCCGGCACGTACGCAAGGCTGCCCAGCACCGGCATCAGCTTGTGGAAAAACACCACGTCCTCAAACCAGATCCCCGGCTCGAACGCCAGCGTGCCGTCCTCAAACAACGCGCGCTTGTACAGCTTGTTGCACGCGCTCACGTACAGGGACTCGATCAGCCGCTTGCGCTCCTCGTCCGTCAGGTGCGCCGATTCCACGCTCACGCCGGCCTTGATGACCGTCGTATGATCGGGATACACGCAGCTCACGTCGCACACCACCACATCGCAATCGCTTTCCACCGCTTTGGCGTACAGCTTTTCCAGCGCATCCGCTTTCAGGCGATCGTCGCCATCCAGGAAAAAGACGTACCGCCCGTTTGCCGCCTTTACGCCGTTGTTGCGGGTGCAGCTTAAGCCCTGGTTTTCCTGCGTAATCACGCGGATCTTTGCGGGGTACCGCGCCGCATATTCCGCCAACACCGCCGCCGTTTGATCGCGCGAGCCGTCGTTGACGACCACCACCTCAAACTCCTGCTTGGTTTGGGCGATCAGCGAATCCAATGTTGCCGCCACGGCATTTTCCACGTTATACGCGGGCACGATCACGCTGATATCCGTCATGCTTCACACTCACTCTCGTTTTTTGCTTGCAAAAAAGTCACCGCCGTGCCGCACAGAGCGCCCAGGAACATCGGCACCAGCATCGGCAGCAGCACGTGCCCTGCCACAACGCCCACCGCCAGCAGTAAGCCGACCGTGGCGAGTAAAATCGCCGTGAGCAGCCGCTCTTGCCCGCGTTTGATGCGCCACAGCCACCAAATTCCGCCGCCGATCACCACCGCCACGTAGGGGAAGATGAGCAGCGCAAACCCCACAATACCCAAATTATAATACTGTGCCACAAAATCCAGCTCGGGATAAAAATGCGTGGGCCCCAAGCCAAACCACAGCGTCATGTCGGAACCGCTTGCGCGCCGCACGTCCTCCAGCACCAGCACCTTGAGCTCCCGTGCGTTACCGATCTCGTGCGGTCTGTCCAGCACGAGCTCCACCCAAAACTCCGTGTGCTCGCGGTAATCGTACACCTGCATCGGCAGATACCACGGAATCCCGTATTCCACCTGCGCATCGATATACAATTCATACGGGTTTTCATAATAAAACGCCCGCAGCTCCTCTTTGCCCTCCGGCTTATCCAACGGCCGCTCCACAGGCGGCTCCACGGGCTCGGACGAACCCGGATCGCCCATGTTGATGGACGAATCCCCAATGGACGCCTCGCCCGAACGAATGCGGCTGGCAAACGGCGATGCCGCGAAAAACACCAAAAACACCACCATCGTCACGCCGATGCAGGATACCTGGTGCAGCGACAATTTGGTTTTGGTCACGATCAGGCGCACCGCCCAGATGAGCACCGCCAACCCCGAAATGAGGATCGCACCGTACACCGCCACGCGCGTGCCGATGAGCAGCATGGTAATCAGATGCACCGCCGCCACCACGTACCACCACCAGCGCTTTTCACGCAGGCAGACAAACAACGTGATCGGCAGCGCCAGCAGGAAGAACCCGCCCAGCTCGTTGCCCGAAACGAACAGCCCGCGCGAGGTATATTCGCGCCAGTTTCCCTCGTTCAAGCCGCCGAAGAACCAGCTTATCAAGCTGCCGCGCGGATGCGCCGTGGACCCGAACGCATACGCCATGTAATCCACACCCAGCAGGTTGGTGACCACCACGATCGCCGCTGTTACGCACACCGCGGTCATCACCGCAAGCTTCAGCTCGGTGTACCCAAACCGCAGCATTGCGGCCAAAAACAGCACACAGATCGGCAGCAAATATTTCGATAAATAAATTAAGCTTTCCAAATACCCTTGGCGAATGGGATCTCCGTTCACCAGCACGTCCAGCCCGTTCACGTGCCACGCGTGCGCCGCCATGTACAAAAGCACCGCGCCCAAAAAGACAATAAACCCTTTGGTAAGCGGGCGACGAATGGTGGCGACGACCCCCACAAAAATGGCGGTCGCAAGCAGCAGATAGCGGATGATGGTAAACACCGAAACCCCCGCAACCGCCAATCGCTCATCGCCGAAAATATTCAGCAGTACGTCCAAACACGGCTGCAACGCCAAAAAGACGATCAGCAGGCGCTTTGCCACCGTTGTCCACTTGTTCGCATCGTACAACAATCCGTTTCCTCCTCAACGTCACAAAAACAAAGCCTTCAGCTTTTCCACGGTCGGCGCGGTATCGTACACGTACCCCGCGAGCGCCGCCGCCCATGTTTTCAGCACGGTCGGGTCCTCAAGCACCCGATCCACCGCCGCAAAAAACGCACCCTCGCTGTTTTCACACACCGTCCCGAACGCCTCGTCCACGATCTCACGCGCGCCCGCCACCTCGGTGGAAATGCACGGCGTTTTCAGCAAAATCGCCTCGTACAGCACCGTGGGCAGCCCCTCGTACCGCGAACACAGCAAAAACGCATCCGCATGCCGCACAAACGGGTATGGGTTATCCCGACGCCCCAGCAAAAAGACGGTATCCGTCAATTTAAAATCGGTAATCAACTGTGCCAGCTCTTCGCGGTCCTCGCCGTCCCCGATGATGCACACCGTAAACTGCCGCCCATTCTCCCGCAGGCGCTTGGCCACGCGGATGAGCCGATCGTAATGCTTGGCGTGGCACAACCGCCCCACCGTCACAAAGCACGGCCGCTGCGCCGTTTGCGGCAGCTCGAGAGGCTCCTCCGCCTTGCGCAAAATTTCGCGGTGATCCAGCAAATTCGGGATCACCTGCACCCCGCTCACACCGTAACGCGCTTCGTAGGCGTCCCCCACCTTGCGGGAAACCGCCACGCAGGCATCCATGCGCGCAAGGGCCTGCTTCATCGTCTTAAAATACCGCGCGGAATGATCGTGCACCAGCACGTCGGAATGCATCCACGCGATCTTTTGGGGCGTATCCCCAAACGCCGTGTACAAATACGGGAACCCATCCCCAAACGCCACTTCCACATCATACGCCGCCAGCACACGCCGTTCGCGGCGGATGGTGCGGCGCACCCATCCCGTTTTGATGGAAAACGCCAGCCACAGCTTTTTGAGGATCCGCCCCACACGTTTTTGGCGCAGCAGCGCGCCGATGGAATCGTCCACCGCCGCCAACGCATCCGAGCCTTTGAGGATGCGCACCGTTTCGGGCAGCTGCACCTGCATATCCGCATAATAATGCAGCACCATCAGATCGATCGAAAGGTCAAACGCCGCAAGCTCCTGCAGCAGGGTGGAAAGCACCTTGGTCACGCCGCCGAGCTTCAGGTTGTCCACCACAAACAGCACGCGCTTTGTCATGCCTTCCCCCTCCTTTTAAGCAGGCGGCGCAGCAGCCACACCTGCTTGTGGTAGGCAAGCAGACAAAACATCTGCTCCTTTTTGGGCAACCGCCGAAAATAGAGATTGCGATAAAAGCGCGGGAACCGCCGATGCATGATATCCGCGATCTTACGAATATCCGCATCGCCCTCGCGGTAATCCAAATACCGCAGCACCGCCCCGTGCAGCAAATGCTCAATGAACAAGTATTCCCGCACCGCCGCCCATTCCGGCGCGGCAAATTTTTCGTACAGCGAATCCATCACGGGATAAATGCAGGCAAGCTTCGGGTTATACGCCCGCTGCCGCATGGTGGAATCGCCGTGAATCACGTAATAATACAGCGCCTCCTCCAGGTACCCGATCTTGTCGGTGTGCAGGGCCAGCTGCGGGATCAGCTCCAGATCCTCGTAAATAACCCCTTCCAAAAACCGCAGGTTGTGCTCGGTAAGCAGCGAACGGCGGATAAGCTTGTTGGCGGGAGAGGCTTCGTTTAGCATGTACCCCTCGCGCACCGAAACACCGTCCGTAAACGTGCGGTATTCCTCCGCGGCGGTCACGCCGTCCTGCACACGGCAAAATCCGTAGCACACCACGTCCAGCCCGTCCCTTTGCGCCAGGGCATACGCTTTTTCCAGCGTGGTTACGTCCAGATAATCGTCGCTGTCCGTAAACACAATAAACTCGCCCTGCGAAAGCTCGATGCCGCGGTTGCGCGCTGCCGCCTGGCCGCGGTTTTCCTGGTGAAAGCACCGTATTTTTTGGGGATACCGTGCCGCATACTCCGCCATGATCGCTGCAGACCCGTCGGTACTGCCGTCGTTGATCAGCAGAATTTCCGTGTCCTCAAACGTTTGCCCGCAAAGCGAATCCAAACACGCCGCCAAGTACAACTCCACGTTGTACACCGGCACGATCACGCTGATGGTCGGCATGGTTCTCCCTCCTTTTTTCTCAATCTAATATTTTACCACGTTGTACAGAACCCGTCAAGTAGGGGAGGGGTCTCCCCTCCCGCCAACAAGGGGGGGTCTCCCCTCCCGCCAACAAAGAGGGGTCTCCCCTCCCGCTAACAAAGGGGGGTCTCCCCTCCCGCCAACAAGGGGGTCTCCCCTCCCGCCTGCAAACCGGAAATCCCCGAAACGGGAGGCGAAACGCCTCCCCTACATGAAAACTGTAGGGGCGGCAACCTGCCGCCCGCACCTTGCGGTGCGCACGTCCCTACGACCGCACCAACCGCACGATCACGATCGCCATTCCCGCAACGATGAGCACCCCCACCGCCACCAGGATGATAGGCAGCGCCGCGGGCGCCGCGGGCGCTGCCGCCGGTGCCTCCGCGGCGGTCGCCGTGGTGGAGGCCGTCGTGGTGGTGGTCATGCTTTCGGTTGTCGTGGTGGTCGTGGCGGTCGCGCCCACCGCCGCCGTAAAGCCGCACACGCACGCCCCGTTTTGGAAGCTGTGGGCGGCTTTTGCCACCGCTTCCCCGCAGGGGCAGACTTGCCAGTGCGCCGCCTTATCATGCTGCCACGCGGTATCCACCGCCGCATGGGTGTGCGCCACGGTGTTCACCGCCGCCGTGAACGGCCGGCCGTAAAATTTCTTTTGAATGGTGGAATAGTTTTGCACCGTCACCTGTTTGCCGTCTTTTGTAAAATACAGCATCGCCACCATGCCGGTCAGCGCGTGCTGATCGTCAATGCTTTGCGGGTTGATGAGCAGCTCCAGCACCGGGTTGCCGTGCTTGCCGACCCGCACGGAATGCTCCACCCCGTTTTCGCCCACGTGCCCGCACAGCACCATCACAATGTTTTGGTGCTGCGAAACAAGCTTCTCCCAAATTTCCTCGCCGCCGTTTTCGCAGCCGTGGTACGCCATGCCGCTGCCGTACACGTTCTTGTCACCCAACGGCAGCAGCTTGCCGCCGCGGTCCAGGTAGCCGTGCGTCGTCACGATCACGTTGTAACCGGGGTGTTGCTTGCACACGTCCCCCGCCCAGCGAAGCACCGCATCGCTCGGCCCGTAATCCAGCGCCAAGATCAGGTAATGCTGATCCCCCGCTCGGAGCAGCTGATACGAATTGTTCAGCGTCGCTTTTTCATACGATCCGTCGGTGTCCTCATACAGCTCGTAAAACGTGTTGTTAAACGTCGCCGTATCGTCGTGGTTGCCGCGAATCAGCGAAAGCGGCACCTTGCCGTGCAGCCGCATGATCTGCTCGTAGGCGAGGTTCCATTCCGTCATATTGGTCTTGTTTTCGGTGATATCACCCAACCCAATGACCATCTGCATCTTTTTGGACTTGTAGTTTTGGAGCAGCCAATCGTAAATCGCGGTAAACCCCGCGGGCGAGCGCTCACACACCACCTGCGTATCGCCCACCACCGCCAAGGAATAGGCGTAATCGGCGGGGGCAGGCACCGTGTCCAGCCAATGCTCGCCGTAAGCCGCCACCGACCCCACGCTAAGGCTCAGCAGCACCGCGCAAAGAATTCCGCACCACAGCTTTTTCATACCGCACCTCGTTTGTTTTGAAGCGCCAGCTTCACCGCATCGTCCATGCGCGACAAGATATATTCGTATCCTCCCGGCGCGTGCGGCACCATGCACGCGGAGCAATCCTTCACACCGTTTGCAATGTAACGAAAATAGCCGCCGCATTGATCGCCCAGCGTGTACAGCGGGCAGTAGCAAAACAGACAGTTAAACTGCTCGGGATGCTCCGTTTGATGGCACGGGAAATGCTGACACTCCCGATTTTGAAAAAAGGAATAGCTGTTTTTCCGTTCCATGTTATACCACGCCTTTTTGCAGCATCACGTTGGCGTACACCGCGGTTTCGCCCGTTGCGATGATGCAGTATACCTCTTTTGCCTCGTCGTAGAATTTGAACCGATCGATGTTTTGCACGGCTTTTTCGCCGCGCGCATCGTATTTCGCGATAATCTCCTTGTACGTATCCCAAATCGGGGTTTCGATCTTCCCCACGTCGCGGTCCATCAGCTGCATCAGCTGCACCGGCGCATCGGTGTAGGTATCCAGCGGGAACACCTGCAAAATCGCATCCAGAATCTCCGGCACGCCGTGCCCGTCCATGCGGATCACAATGGCGTTTTTACCCATGGTGTGCGAGGGAAAATTGCCGTCTGCAATCACCAAACGGTCGCTGTGCCCCATTTCGCACAGCACCTTGAGCAATTCGGGGGATAAAATCGGGGGAATTCCTTTTAACATAGCAAAACACTCCTTACATACGTGATACCAACACTTCACACTCACCCGACAACACCGCATCGACGTTTGCCGGGATAAAAAACGTATCGTACTGCCCGCACGGCTGCCCGTTCACCGTACCGTTGCCGGACAGCACCAGCAGCACCGCAAAGCTGTCGGCCGTTGACAACGAAACCGTGCCGTTTACCCGCATCTGCTCCACGCGAAAATAGTCGCAGGCGGCAAGCGGCGTGCGGGTGCAGCCCGCCTCCGCCACAGGGGACGCGGCAGGCGGCAGGCAAACGGGATGCAGATCCGCCACCTCCACCGCTTTTTCCACGTGCAGCTCGCGCGCGTTGCCGTGCTTGTCGCGGCGGTCATAGTCGTACACGCGGTAGGTCACATTGGAATTTTGCTGAATTTCCGCCAGCAGCAAGCCTTTGCCGATGGCGTGCACCGTGCCGGCGGGGATAAAATAGCATTCGCCCGGCTTCACGGGAACAAACTGCAGCAGCTCTGTCAGCGTGTTGTCGCGAATACTCGCCGCAAACGCTTCGCGGGTCACGGGCTCCTTGAAGCCATAGTAAATCCCCGCGCCCTCCTCGGCCGCCAAAATATACCACATTTCGGTTTTGCCCAGCTGCCCCTCATGCTCCAAGGCATAGGCATCGCTCGGGTGCACCTGGATGGACAAATCCTGCTTCGCATCGATCAGCTTGATGAGCTGCGGAAACCGTGCAAACGCCGCACCGCAATCCGCCGCACGCCAAATCTCCTCAAACGGCACACCGTCCTCGCTCACGCTCATGCCGTCGGGATGGGCCGAAAGCACCCAAGCCTCCGCCACACGGTCGAGGTCCTGCACGCCGTACCATTCACGCAGGGTCGTGCCACCCCAAAGATAATCCTTAAACGCCGGCCGCAGCCGCACAACGTCACGCATATTCCAACTCCTTTTCTTCGATTGCCTCTTACCACGCACTCCGCCCCCTTGCCTAAAGGGGGCTGTCACGCGCATGCGTGACTGGGGGATACTCTTGTTTTTACCTTAGTGCTTCTTTCACGCACAAATCAATATACTCACAAACGCCTCTAAAATTTTGCACAACCTCATTGTTCGGTATACGGACAACCTGCAAGCATCGGCTTTCGAGTGCTTGCGTGCGAACGGTATCCTTATGCAAGCCTTGTCGCTCATAATGCTGTGAGCCATCCAATTCGATAATCAATCTGGCTTGATGACAATAAAAATCCACAATATAGCCATCAATCACCTTTTGCCGCAAAAAACGCACAGGATAGTTGCGCAAAAAGTCGTACCACAAGTGTCGTTCTTCTTTTGTCATACTTTTTCGCAAAGCTTTGGCGTTGGCCGTCAATGCCGCATTGTGCTTCCGTTCCGTACCCTATCCCTCCGTCACGGCTGTCGCCGTGCCACCTCCCTTTAGGCAAGGGAGGCGTTTTCTCCCCACAGTTATATTCAATATATCATTTTCAGCATAGTTTTTCAAGTCATATCTACCGAAAACACCCCTTGAATCGCGCACCCGCCCCCCCTGCCTAAAGTGGGGGTGTCACGGCGTGCGCCGTGACGGGGGGATATCTCGCCTCCCGTGTGGAGGACACCGTTTTGTTGACGGGAGGGGAGACCCCTCCCCTACGGTGCATGAAACAAAAGGGTGCGTGTAGGGAACGGATTTATTCGTTCCGTAATAAGGGTGCCGTATTGGCACCCCTTTCGTTTATCTCGTCGCAGAGAAAAATCGACGTAAAAAAACGGCGTGTCCTTTCGGACACGCCGTTCGATTTTGTTACGAAATAACGGGATTAGCCGTTGATAGCAGTAACAACACCGGAACCGACAGTACGGCCGCCTTCACGGATAGCGAAGCGCAGACCCTCTTCGATAGCGATGGGGGTGATCAGTTCCACGTCCATTTCGACGTTGTCACCGGGCATGCACATCTCGGTGCCGGCCGGCAGGGAGATAACACCGGTAACGTCGGTGGTACGGAAATAGAACTGAGGACGATAGTTGTTGAAGAACGGGGTGTGACGGCCGCCTTCGTCCTTGGACAGGACATAAACCTGGCCATGGAACTTGGTGTGCGGGTTGATGGAGCCGGGTTTGCAGAGAACCTGGCCGCGCTCGATGTCCGTTCTCTGAATACCACGCAGCAGAGCGCCGATGTTATCGCCGGCCTCAGCGTAGTCGAGGAGCTTGCGGAACATCTCGATGCCGGTAACGACAGTCTTCTTGCGCTCGTCAGTCAGACCGATGATTTCGATTTCCTCACCCATCTTCAGCTGGCCACGCTCCACACGGCCGGTAGCAACAGTACCACGACCGGTGATGGTGAATACGTCCTCAACAGGCATAAGGAAGGGTTTGGTATCGTCACGCTCGGGAGTCGGGATATAACTGTCAACAGCATCCATGAGTTCCCAAATGCAGGCGATTTCGGGA
>JAZQIV010000116.1:0-17795 GCA_045541305.1 Acutalibacteraceae bacterium
GGCGAGAAATTGTACGAAAGTGTTTTTGGCCCCACCTGGTATTCGTTTGATTGCGGCGATATTCATTTTGTGGCACTCTCGCTCGGCTGGGGCGACGTTTCCTCCGGCTATGCGATCGAAGATGAATGGATCTGGCTGCAACGCGATCTTGAACTGATGGACCCCACAAAAAGGATCATCGTGTTGGATCACGATCACGCTTCCGATGAAACCACCTCCGTACAGGTTGCGGGAAGCATGACAATCGATTTGAAGCAAAACGGGTTACTTGCCTGGGTATTCGGGCATTATCATTCCAATTATCTGTTGGAATACAACGGTGTGTGCAACGTTTGTTCCTCGCGGCCGGATAGCGGCGGCATTGATTCCGCAGAAGCGGGTATTCGCAAGCTTTCACTTTCGGGGCACACGTTCTCTTCGCAAATGCTGTATAACACGCATCCATTGCCGCCATGTGATGAGTACCTCTGGCAGACTAAGCTTGCGGGACGTGTGGGCTATTGCACACCGCTTCCCGTTGGGGATACCCTGATCGTGGGAACATTCGACGACGGATATCCCAAACAATGCGGTTTGTATTGCTTAGATCGCAACACCGGTAATATTCTTTGGCAAAAAGATAGCGATGCCGGTTTCCGCAATGAGGTTTCGTTTGCCGATGGCAAACTATATGCCGAAGATTGTAAAGGGCGCATTTTCTGCTTAGATGCTCAAACGGGGGCCGTGATTTGGCAATACAACCTGCCGTTGGTACCCGATAAGAATTACGCCATGAGCAACACGCTGGTGGTGAGCGATCTGGTAATCGCCGGCAAACAGCAGCATGTGGTTGCCTTGGATCGGCACAGCGGTCAACTCGTATGGGAATACAAGCCCTCGTATTCCGCAACCGCGCCCTCACGGTTTGTGTACGATCCGTATCGGCAACAGCTGTTGCTGAGCGCCCATTGGTACGGATTGATTGCGCTGGATATCCAAAGCGGCGCACTTAAATGGGAAACCAAAGATCTGCCGGTTTGGTTCCGCAGCGAAACACCGCTGGTCACCGAAACGCAGATTTTCGTTGCCGGCGAATCGGGCTTTGGTCGTTTGGATCCCCTCACCGGCAACGTGCTGCAGCACGTCACGGACGAAACGATCCGTTTTGGCGTGTGCGGTCAACCCGTTTTGAACGGTGATACCGTTTACTATCCTACCGCCACGCACGGCGTGATCGCCGCAGATGCCGATACGTTGAAAATAAAGCGCCTCTTCCCCGCTGAGATCGCCGCCGTGTTCACCTCGCCGTATCAGTACGGCGACATCCAAACGGTGGAAAGCACGCCGCTTCTGGAGGGTGACACCTTGTGGTTTACCGCTTCCGACGGTAACGTGTGGGCCTATGACATCCACACCGGCAGCGTGCAACGCACCATTCATATCGGTGCTCCGTGCCTGGTTTCTCCCTTGCTCACGCAAAACGATTTGATCGTTGCCGATTTTAACGGTTATATCACCAAATTCAAACGATAAAAAACGGTCTGCGGACGATTTGTCCGCAGACCGTTTTGATTATTTGCCCTGCATGGCTTTGATCTTACGCTCAGCTTCTTCACGCATTTTGTATTTGAGAATCTTACCGGCAGCATTCATCGGGAAGCTATCCACAAACTCAATGTAACGCGGCACCTTGTGACGCGCCATGTGAGCGCCAATATACTCCTTCATTTCCTGCTCGGTCATGCTCTCCCCTTCTTTCAGGATGATGCACGCCATGATCTCTTCGCCGTATTTTTCATCCGGCACGCCGATAACCTGCACGTCGCTGACTTTCGGGCTGGTATAGATAAACTCTTCGATCTCTTTGGGGTAAATGTTCTCACCGCCGCGGATAATCATGTCTTTCAAGCGGCCGGTAATGCGGTAATTGCCGTCCGGATTACGGCAAGCAAGGTCACCCGTGTGCAGCCAGCCGTCGGCATCAATGGCGCCGGCAGTCGCTTTGGGCATCTTATAATACCCTTTCATGATGTTATAACCGCGGGCCACAAACTCGCCGTTCACACCGTCGGGGCAATCCTCGCCCGTTTCGGGATCGACGATCTTGCATTCCACGTGAGCAAACGCGCTGCCAACCGTTTCGGTACGCACTTCCAACGAATCGTAATAACTGCTCATGGTACAGCCGGGCGATGCTTCGGTTTGACCGTAAACCGATACAATCTCGGTCATGTTCATGACCTCGGTTGCTTTTTTCATCAAATCAGCCGGGCAGTTGGCACCTGCCATGATACCAATGCGCATGTAGGAAAAATCGGTTTTGGCGAAATCTTCGTGCTGCATCATGGCAATAAACATAGTCGGCACACCGTTAAACGCCGTGATATGCTCGTTGTGAACACAAGCCAGCGCCGGCTTTGGCGAAAAATACGGAAGCGGCAACATGGTGGCGCCATGTGTCACGGAAGCGGTCATGGACAGCACCATACCGAAGCAATGGAACATCGGCACCTGAATCATCATGCGATCCGCGGTGGAAAGTTCCATGTGGTCGCCGATATATTTGCCGTTGTTCACCACGTTGTAGTGGGTCAGCATAACTCCTTTTGGGAAGCCGGTTGTACCGGAGGTATACTGCATATTGCACACGTCGTCTTTATTAACAGCTGCTGCCATTCGATACACTTCTTCCACCGGCACTTGTTCGGCCAGCGCCAGCGCTTCGTTCCATTCAAGGCAACCCTTTTGGCGGAAGCCCACGGTAATCACGTTGCGCAAGAACGGCAAACGACGGGTATGAAGCGGCGTGCCCGGTTTGCCCGTTTCCAGTTCGGGACACAGCTCGGCGATGATATCACCGTAGCGGCAGTCCTTGGCACCTTCTGTAATAATCAGCGTGTGGGTATCCGATTGACGCAACAGATATTCCACTTCGTGGATTTTATAAGCGGTATTGACCGTTACCAAAACAGCTCCCAGTTTCACGGTTGCCCAGAATGCAATGTACCATTGCGGCACATTGGAACACCAAACCGCCACATGAGAACCGGCTTTCACACCGAGCGCGATCAACACCCGAGCGAACTCATCCACGTCATCGCGGAACTCGCTGTAGGTGCGGGTATAATCCAACGTGGTGTATTTGAAGGCATATTGGTCGGGAAACTCCTCCACCACGCGATCCAGTACTTGTGAGAACGTGGCATCGATCAAACGATCCTTTTCCCAAATGTATTTACCGGTATGGGCACGGTTGTAGTACAACGTTTTTTCGTTGCGGGAGGTATCACCAAACGGCTTCATATAGGTGACAAACTGGGCAAAAATGATTTCCATATCGTCCAGTTCCTCACACCAAGTGGGATCCCAAACCAACGAAATATATCCATCGTAATTCACCGAACGCAGCGCCAGCATCATATCGGCAATCGGCAAAACGCCTTCGCCAATCAAACGGTATTCCACACGGTCACCGTCTTTTTCGGCATCATTGATGTGCACGTGGCGCACATATGCACCGAGATTCTTGATGATATCATCGGGATCTTCCCCTGCTCCCAGATACGCCGCCGCCATGTTCCACAAAGCAGCCACGTGGTCGCAGGCAAAGCGATCCAACAGATCACGCAGCGTGGCGGTATTGACAAACAAACCGGCGGTCTCCACCAGCAAGGAAACGTTGGCAGCTTCGGCATCCGGCAACACGGCTTGGAGCACACCATACACCGTTTCCACCGCTTCCGCAGCAGCTTCTTTGGCTTCGGCGCGCACACGAATGGCGGGGATCTTCAGATTCTGCGCAATTTCCATGCATTGGCGAATTTCTGCCACACACGCTTCTGTGGCGGTAGGATCCGCGATATCGCCGATGGCATCGATGCAAGGAATCTGCAGCTTCTTTTCATACAAGCGGCGCAGGGTTGCAGCGGCAGTATAATCGTGAAACGCCCCGTCCTTTGCCGTGAATAAACGGTTGTGAATGTTGTGCAGTTCAATCCCCTCAAAGCCGAGATCCTGCGCAATCTCGCAAAATTCTTCGAACGTATTATCGTGCCAACCCTTGGTTGAAAAAGAGAATTTCATGGAATTACGCCTCCTCGTAGACGATCTTGTTAACAGCACTTAAATAGGCACGGATGCTCGCACCGATGATATCGGTGGAAATACCGTTGCCAGAATACACTTTGCCGCCCGAGCGCAGTTTAATCAACGTGTTACCCACAGCACCACGGCCCTCGGTCACGGATTGGATCTGGAAATCGTCCACTTCAAAGTGACGGCCGATGATCTGCTCAATGGTGCGGAACGCCGCATCGATCGGGCCATCGCCCGTGGAAATGCCCTGCAGCACCTTATCTTCACTCTGCAAAGTGATCTGTGCACTGGCGGCGAGCACGCTGCCGGTATTGATCACGTAATTTTCAAGCGTATACGTAGCAGGCACCTGCAACGCCACGCTCGCGATCAACGCATCCAATTCCTTGGCACCCACCGTTTTCTTTTGCGCCACGCGGCAGAACTCTTCGTACACTTTGGTCTGATCCTCTTCGGAAAGGTCGTAGCCGAGCTTCATGGCAGCGGCGATCACGGCGTCTTTGTCGTCCTTGGCATCCAGGTGAATTCCGGTTTCCTCTGCGCCGATGGACGGAGCAACCGCGGCGGTGCTGTTGGATTTCTCCACAATCCAGCGAATCTGTTTCATAATACGATTCATCTGGGTGTAGCGAACACGACTTTCAAAACCGTACGTGTTGCCGCAATTCTTTACCATGGTGGCAAACACAGAAAGCGGAACAGTAACACCCTGCACGTCGGTTTTGACACAGGATACGCCGCGGCGAACCGCCAAAATTGCCTGCGCGGCGGCAAGGCCGTTTTGGTTGTCGCAGCGCACCGCCACAGGAACGGTAATACCCTCGGTTGTCTCGGCAACAAAGGCAGCAAAATCATCCGGCAGCATTTCACCGGTGCTGTCGCAAATGCTCACGGATTTGGCGCCGGCAGTAACCGCTTCGGCTAACGCTTGCTTCAAATATGCCATATCGGTGCGAGTTGCATCCACAGCGCAAAACTCCACGTCGGAACAGCTTTCGGCTGCCTTGGCAACAGCGGTACGAATCCAATCGAGCATAGCGGCCGGCTTGCGATGCGCGGTATATTCCATGCCCACCGGAGACAACGGCAGTTCAATGCGAATACGGGGATGAACGGCGTTTTGCAGCGCCGAAGCGGCATCCTGAATACTCTCCGCCGTTAAACCGGCAGCCACCGATACGATGCCGTCTTTTACAAACGTACTGATCGTGCGAACCAACAACACATCGGCTTTACCTGCCGCAATCGCAGGCAATTCAATAATATCCACATGCAGGTTCTCCAGCTGACGCGCAATTTCCAGCTTTTCTTTAAAGCTGTACGCAGTGTCCTGCATGCACAACGTTGTGTCGGCAATTTGAATGTGGTTCATAATGATCTGCTCCTTTTTCTCACATACGTGAATTGAAATAAAAAGGCCCTGAGGCCATACGACCTCAGGGACGAAAAAACAAATTCCGCGGTACCACCCTGATTACCGTTTTAAAAAACGGTCCTCTCATAAGAACTCCAGCAAGTTCTTTGCCATGATAACGGAGCATGCCGTAGCAGCCTACTGGGAAACCTTTTCAGCCACTCTGCTCAGGAGCCAGAATTCTCATTTCCCCCGTACCGCCCTCACAGCAACGGCGGCTCTCTGTAACGGTTTGCGAAATGAAAAAATCTCCATCAGCGCATTTGAAATATGCTATCATTATAGTAATTGGCTCTTGGTTTGTCAATACTTTTTTTCAAAAATAAAAAAGAGACGGCACGCCATCTCTTTTTTACAATTAGTCAAGCGGGCAGGTCCAACCGAAAGGATCTTCGGTTTTGCCCCATTGGATGCCGGTCAGCGTATCATACAGCATTTGCGTGACTTCGCCGATCTTGCCGTCGTTCACCGCATGCTGAATGCCTTTGTAGCAGAATTCACCGATGGGCGAAACAACGGCCGCGGTACCGCAGCCCCAGGCTTCTTCCAGCGTACCGTCCTGCATGGCTTTTTCCAACTCATCAATACTGAACAAACGCTCCGAAACCGTGTAGCCTGCTTTTTTCAGCACTTCAATGCAGGATTTGCGGGTAATACCCGGCAGAATCGAGCCGGACAACATCGGGGTCACGATCTCGCCGTTAATTTTGAACATAACGTTCATGGCGCCGACTTCTTCGATGTAACGGCGCTCCACGCCATCCAGCCACAGCACCTGCGAATAGCCTTTTTGCTCGGCACGTTCGCCTGCACGGTTGGAGGCCGCATAGTTACCGCCGCATTTGGCTTCGCCGGTACCGCCGCGAACGGCACGGACGTCCTGATCCTCGATCATGATCTTAACGGGGTTGATACCCTCTTTGTAGTAGCTGCCCACGGGCGATGCGATGATCGCATACGTGGCGTTGTGCACCGCGTGCACACCAAGCGTTTCATCGTTACCGAACATGAACGGACGCAGATACAAAGACGTACCCGGTGCGGACGGTGTCCAATCCTGCTCGAATTTCACAAATTCTTTGAGGCAGTACAGCGCATCCTCTTCCGGAATGGTCGGCAAACACATACGCTCCGCCGAACGATTCATGCGGCGAATGTTCTCCAAGGGACGGAACAATTGCACATTACCGTCTGCACGGCGATAGGCTTTGAGACCCTCGAAAATTTCAGAACCGTAATGCAGTACCGTGGAGGCGGGATGCAGCGCGATCGGGCCAAACGGCACAATGCGGGCATCGTGCCACCCCTCTTCGCGGGAATAGTCCATCAAAAACATGTGATCGGAAAAGTATTTTCCGAAGCCCAAGGTGGAAGCCTCCGGCTTCTCTTTGGGACAAGTGGTTTTCGTAATCGAAATTTGCATGCTATTTCACTCCTTACTCAAAATCCGCACCGATCTGCAAGGCTTTCAGGTTGGTTTCCAACATATCGGCACGTTTGGCGGAAATGACTTTGTTCAGTGCGGCACGCAAGCCTTCTTCGCTGCTGTCGCCGGTTTCCTTGAGAATCTTGCCCATCAAAATCATGTTGGCAAGCGTGGGCATGCCGTTATCGTTAGCGAGCTTGGTGGCCGGGACGTAGAACACTGTCACATCGGCACGCGTTACCTTGCGTTCGATCAGCGTGGAATCCGCAAAAATCATGCCACCGGGCACAACCGCCGATTCGTATTTATCCAGCGAAGGCAGGTTCATGGCCACCAACACATCGGGATTGGCAACAATGGGCGAACCCACCGGTTCATCGCTGAGAATGATACCGCAGCTGGCGGTGCCGCCGCGCATTTCAGGACCGTATGACGGAAGCCAACTGACTTCACGACCTTCCATCAGGCCTTTGTATGCCAGGAATTTACCGGCAAACAGGATACCCTGACCACCGAAACCGGAAAACAAGAATTGTGTGGTACTCATTTGGTCTCCTCCTTTGCCGCGGAACGATCTTTATACACACCGAGCGGATAGTACGGCAGCATGTTGTCGTCGATCCATTTGAGAGCCGCCTGCGGTGTCATGCCCCAGTTGGTCGGGCAGGAAGACACGACCTCAACCAATGAGAAGCCTTTGCCGTCCAGCTGATTTTGGAACGCCTTTTTGATGGCTTTCTTTGCGGCGCGAATGTTCTTCACGCTGTTCACCGTCACGCGCTCCAAATATTCGGGGCCTTCCAACTGCGCAAGCATCTCGCACACGCGAATCGGGTAACCGCAATGGTTCACGTCACGACCATAAGGCGAGGTCTGCGTGACCTGGCCGGGCAACGACGTGGGCGCCATTTGACCGCCCGTCATACCGTAAATCGCGTTGTTAACAAAGATCACAGTGATATTTTCGTTACGGGCAGCCGCGTGAACCGTTTCCGCCATACCGATGGAAGCCAAGTCACCGTCGCCTTGATAAGTAAACACAATGTGGTTTTCGGGATCGGAACGTTTCACACCCGTCGCAATAGCGGGTGCACGACCGTGAGCCGCTTCGATCATATCGCAGTTGAAATAATCATACGCCATAACCGAACAACCAACCGGTGCGATACCGATGGTGCGGCCTTCGATGCCGAGTTCATCCAACACTTCTGCCACCAGACGATGGATGATACCGTGCGTACAACCGGGGCAATAGTGGAAAGGCATGTCGTTTAAGGCATGCGGTTTATCAAAAACAACCATCATTCGGCACCTCCGTTCGCTGCTTGTTTGATCGCCTCAAGCACTTGCTCGGGCGAAGGAATCATACCGCCGGCGCGGTTGCACAGGGTAACAGGCACTTTGCACGAGGTGGCAAGGCGCACATCTTCGATCATCTGACCCATGGACAACTCCACCGACACGAATGCTTTTGCATGCTCCACCGCTTTTTCAAACGGCGCTTTGGGGAACGGCCACAGCGTGATCGGACGGATCATACCGACCTTGATTCCCTGCTTACGCGCTTCGTTCACGGCGCTGCGTGAAACGCGCGCCGCGATACCGAACGCCGCCACAACGATATCCGCATCGTCCACCAAATACTCTTCGTACATGGCTTCGTTTTCTTCGATGTACTTATAACGCTCATATCGGTCAAAGTTAAACTGCTCCAGTTCTTCCGGTTTGAGGAACAAGGAGTTCACAATATTGTGGGTACGTTCCAATTTTGTACCAACCGTTGCCCACGGCTTTTCGGGAGCGGGTTCAATATTGAAATCCAAGCTCACCGGCTCCATCATTTGACCCATAGTACCGTCTGCCAACACCATAGCGGTCATACGATATTTATCCGCCAAGGCAAAGCCCTTTACGGTGAGATCGGCCATTTCCTGCACGGAAGCGGGTGCCAACACGATCATGCGGAAGTCGCCATGACCGCCGGCACGTGTCGCCTGAAAATAGTCCGACTGGCTGGGCTGGATACCGCCAAGGCCGGGACCGCCGCGCTGCACGTTCACAATGAACGCGGGCAGATCGGCACCTGCCAAATAGGACAAGCCCTCGCTTTTGAGCGCAATTCCGGGGCTGGAAGACGAGGTCATCACACGCTTACCGGTAGCGGCAACGCCGTACACCATGTTGATGGCCGCGATCTCGCTTTCCGCTTGCAGGAAGCAACCACCGATTTTGGGCATTTTCTTTGCCATGTAGGCGGCGATTTCCGTCTGCGGGGTGATCGGATAACCGAAATAATGACGGCAACCTGCCAAAATCGCGGCTTCGGCGATGGCTTCGTTACCTTTCATCAATACTTTATCTGCCATGTTGCTCACCTTACCTTTCCACCTTGATGATACAATCCGGGCACATCATTGCACAAGATGCGCAACCCACACAAGCCGCCTCATCGGTGATCTCGGCAGGATGATGTCCTTTTTTGTTGATCTTGTCTTTGGCCAGCTGCAGCAACTTTTTCGGACACGCGTCAACGCACAGTCCGCAACCCTTGCAGTAGTCGGTCTTAAATGTCAACTTAGCCATATTCACTACTCCCTTTGTTTATCAATCAGCAAGAAAAGCCGATTTTTGCTTGTAATTCCAGCGGAAACAGATCGGGAATCTCCCCTTTCAGTTCCTCGCAAAGATCCTGTTTGACCGTGGTAAGCACCAGCGGTATGCCGCTTATTCTTTCCACCTCGCGGGCATACACCATGGAATCCCGCACATGCTGCGCGGTGGTTTCCGCACCGAGATTGGAATTGTTGATAAGCCCCGTGAACGGAATGCCGCAAGCCGCTTCAATCTCGCGCATGACCTCCAACGTGGACGTCGCATCCTGCGTTAAAGGACGATAGCCGTTGATGACCATCAACATCGAATAATTTTGCTCAGCTTTGATCTGCGGTGCCAAACGCCCCAGCGCCAATGCGCCGCGATCATCACCGCCGATATCCAGCACCACCGTGAGCGACGTATCATCGGTAATCGCGTACATTTCCGGCGGCAATGCCGGAATGTCCACGTTACTGTTGGCATACGGTGAACAGATCAAATCAATGCCGCGTGCTGCAAAATCATCGCTGCTGTCCTTGGTGCGAAAATACGGATTCACAATATCCAAGTCGGCGATGGTTACCCGCTCATTTGTCTTTTTCAACTCATACGCGAGGTTAACGGCAACATTTGTTTTACCGCTTCCGTAATGGCCGCATAAAACGGTCAGTCGTTTATGCTTTCTCATGCCATCACCTTATAACTTATTGCGCTGGATCTTACCGCTAACCGTCTTGGGCAGACTGTCGCGGAACACCACAATGCGCGGATATTTGTACGGCGCGGTGCGCTTTTTGACGTAATCCTGAATTTCTTTTTTCAGTTCGTCGGTCGGCTCGGTACCGTTCACCAGCACGATACTGGCTTTCACGACCTGACCACGCACTTCGTCGGGCGCGGCGGAAACACCGCATTCCATTACGTACGGCAACTCCATGATGACGCTTTCAATCTCAAACGGCCCAATGCGGTAACCGGAGGACTTGATCACGTCATCCACACGGCCAACGTACCAATAGAAGCCGTCTTCATCCTGCCAGGCGGTATCGCCGGTGTGATAATACCCATCGTGCCAAACCTCAGTGGTTTTCTCGGGCGCGTTGTAATAGCCGGTAAACAAGCCGCATGGCGCACCGTCCTTCACATTCACCACGATCTCGCCCGTTTCACCGACTGCCACAGGATTACCGTCGGGATCCACAATGCTGACATCGTAAATCGGGGCGGGTTTACCCATGGAACCGATCTTATGCGAAGCGCCCACCATATTGCCGATAATCATGGTGCTTTCAGTCTGACCGAAACCCTCGATGATCTGCAAGCCCGTCGCTTTTTCAAATTGACGGTACACCTCCGGGTTGAGCGCCTCACCGGCGGTGGTCATGTGCTTAACAGAAGAGAAATCGTACTTGGAAATATCTTGCTTGACCATCATACGCAGCATGGTAGGCGGTGCACAGAAGGTCGTGATTTTGTATTTGGCGAACATCGGTAGAATATCCGCCGCGTCAAACCGATCGAAGTCGTACACAAACGTGGCGGCTTCACACAGCCATTGACCGTAGAGCTTACCCCACATAGCCTTGGCCCAGCCGGTATCCGAAATGGTGAAATGCAACCCGTCCGGATCCACGTCGTGCCAGTAGCGTGCCGTGTGGAAATGACCCAATGCATACTTATAGTTATGCGCGGCAATCTTGGGATAGCCCGTGGTACCGGACGTGAAGAACATCAGCATGAGGTCATCACCGCCGGGTGCATCCGCCGTGCGGCTATAATGCGTGCTGTACAGGGTATATTCCTCGTCGAACGAACGCCACCCCTCACGCACACCGTTCACGATCAGTTTATGTTTCAGATTGGGGCAATTCCTTGCAGCCAGTTCCACCTGATGAGCGGTATCACCGTCGGCCGTACACAACACCGCCGACACGCCTGCCGCCTGGAAACGATATTCCAAATCGTGCTCCACCAACTGGTTGGGAGCAGGGATCGCCACGGCCCCCAGTTTGTTAAGGCCCATCATGGCGAACCAGAACTGATAATGCCGTTTGAGAATCAGCATCACACGATCGCCTTTTTTAATACCGAGCGATTTGAAATAGTTTGCACATTGATTGGATGCTTTTTTGATATCTTTAAACGTAAAACGACGTTCGGTGTGATCGCGGCTGACGTGCAGCATCGCCAGTTTTTCCGGCTCGCGATCTGCCAGGGCATCCACCAGATCAAATGCAAAGTTGAATTTTTCGGTATTTTTGAAGGTAATCGAAGTAGGAGTCCCCTTCTCGTTCTCCGTCACATCAATAAACTGCTTGTAAAGACGATCTTTGGTATCTTTATGTACCGTGGCGCGTTCCGTAATCGCTTTATCCGTGAGTTCCGGAATCGGTTCGCCCGTCGGGTTCAACACGATTGCATAAAACACGCAATCCTCACCGCCGACCGCAATCATGCCGTGCGGCGTATCCGAGTCAAAATAAATGCTGTCGCCGGGGCCGAGCACTTCAATGTGTTCGCCGACCTGCACTTTCAATTTACCACTAATAATCAAGTCACATTCCTGACCGGCGTGGGTGGTAAGTTCAATATCTTTTTGCTGAGCGGATTCATCGTACACGCTGCGAACGTAAAGCGGTTCGGCAATACGGTCGCGGAACGCATATGCCAAATTGTAATACGTCATGCCGTGTGCCTGCGACACCTTTTGACCGGCACCGAAACGCGTAACCGTATAGGATTTCAGCGTGGGGCTGTAACCCTCGATAATATCCGTTACGTTCACGTTGAGCGCCATGGCACAACGATAAATGAACGCAAAGTTCAAATCGCTGATACCGCTTTCGCATTCCGTGTATTCTGCGACAGTGACACCGGTTTTTTGTGCCATATCTTCTGCTGTTAAACCTTCCAGTTCACGCAGCGCACGGATACGGCCGGCCATCTCTTTGATTTTAAAATCCAGTGCTGTAATCTGTTCCATGTTACCTACCTCATTTCGCGGGACGATAAAAGCACTCGCCCCAAAGCTATGACTTTGAGACGAGTGCTGTTACAAGTCACCCGCGGTACCACTCAAATTGCCATCCGCTTTTACGGGCAGACAGCCACTCTTCGGGATCCAACAATCCCTATGCTTTCACGCAGCAATCACGGAGAGGTTCTACTAACCCGTAAACAGGGTGTTCTTCCTCTCGGCTCGGAAGCTACAAACACAAAGACCTTGCCAATGGCTCGCACCAACCGCCATCTCTCTGAAGTAAGATTCCCTGTGCCCTCTTCGTCAGCGCCTTTCTATCCAATTGATACAAGGGATTATACCATATTCCCCGCGTGGCTGTCAACTCTTTTTTGATAAAAAACGGGGAAATACGATTTATAATTTATTCCGCTGGATTTTACCGCTGATCGTCTTAGGCAGTTCATCGCGGAAGACGACCACACGCGGATATTTGTACGGAGCCGTGTGCTCTTTGACATACGTCTGGATCTCACGCTTGAGTTCTTCGGTAGGCTCGGTGCCCTTGGTGAGTACGATGCTTGCTTTTACCACCTGACCGCGCACCTCATCCGGCACAGCGGACACACCGCATTCCACCACGTACGGCAGCTCCATGATGACGCTTTCGATCTCGAACGGCCCAATGCGATAACCGGACGATTTGATTACGTCGTCCACGCGACTGACGTACCAGAAATAGCCGTCCTCGTCGCGCCAGGCGGTATCACCGGTATGATACAAACCGTCGTGCCAGGCATCGGTTGTCTTTTCGTCGTCCAGGTAATACTCCTTGAACAGACCGCACGGCACCGATTTATCGGTATGAATGACGATCTCGCCGGTCTCACCCACGGCAACCGAATTACCGTCGGGATCCACGATATCCAAATCGAATTGCGGCGAGGCCTTGCCCATCGAACCGATCTTCGGTACGGTACCCACTAAGTTTGCAATCGCAAGCGTGGTTTCGGTTTGACCGAAGCCTTCCATGATCTCAAGCCCAGTTGCCGCTTTGAATTGCTTGAATACTTCGGGGTTCAGCGCCTCGCCGGCGGTGGTCATGTGATGGATGGAAGACAGATCATATTTACTCAAGTCGCCACGAATCAGCATACGCAGCATCGTCGGCGGCGCACAGAACGTGGTGATCTGATATTTGGCAAACATCGGCAGAATGTCGTTTTCGTCAAAGCGGTCAAAGTCATACACAAACACCGCTCCCTCACACAGCCATTGGCCGTACAGCTTGCCCCACAGTGATTTGCCCCAACCGGTATCCGAGATGGTCAGATGCAATCCATCACGTTCACAGCAATGCCAGTAACGCGCCGTCACGTAATGACCAAGTGCATAGGTGTGCTTATGTGCCGCCATTTTCGGGTTGCCCGTTGTACCGGACGTGAAGAACATCAGCGCCGTTTCGTCGCCTGCAGGAGCATCCTCCGGACGGACAAATTTGCGTGAAAACAGTTTGAACTCGTTATCAAAATCGTGCCAACCGTTGCGCGCGCCGCCCACCATGATCTGTGTGATGGTTTGCGGACATTTGTCAGCCGCTGCGGCGGCGATATCCGCCGTGTCGCCGTCTGCCGTACATACGATGGCGGTCACACCTGCGGCGTTAAAGCGGTACTCAAAGTCATGCTCTTTCAGCTGGTTGGTGGCGGGAATTGCCACCGCGCCCAGCTTGTGAAGCGCCACCATGGCAAACCAGAACTGGTAATGGCGCTTGAGCACCAGCATGACCTTATCGCCGCGTTTGATACCAAGCGACGTGAAATAGTTGGCGGCTTGGTTGGAATACTGCTTCATATCACGGAACGTGAAACGGCGTTCCTCTTTGTGTTTATCCAGGTGCAGCATCGCCAGTTTATCGGGATACCGCTCGGCGATGCCGTCCACGATATCAAAACCGAAGTTAAACGTATCGGTGTTTTGGAACTCGATATTTTTGAGTGCACCGTGCTCGTCTTCTTCGGTCTTGACAAAGCGTTCACAGACAAGCGGTTGCGAAACGTTTGCCGAAACCAAACTGCGGCGCACCACTTCTTCTTTAGTATCTTCACCCGGCAAAACAACGGCACAAAACACACACTCTCGTCCGTCCACCGCTATCATACCGTGCGGTGTAGATGAGTCGTAATAGATGCTGTCGCCCTCACTAAGCGTTTCGGTATGATCGCCGACCTGCACCATCAATTTACCGCTGATGACAAGGTCAAATTCCTGACCGCTATGGGTTGCTAACTGGATCGGTTTGTTTTGCTGTGCTGGATCATATTCATAGCGTACCCAGTACGGTTCTGCGATCTTATCGCGAAATTTAGGCGCTAAGTTTGCAATACTGATACCGTTTTCTTTGGCAGTCTGCTGACCTTGCCCCTTGCGCGTAACGGTATAGGAAGATAAACGCGCGCTGGTCGTACCCTCCAGCAGATCCGACATACCGATGCCGAATTCCTGCGCACATTTGTGAATGAATGAGAACGGAAAATCCTGTGCTCCGGATTCCAACGTCCGATACTCTTCAACGCTCAGTTCAACTTTCTCTGCCATCTGCTCGACCGTGTAGCCGGCAATTTCGCGCATCTCCCGAATTCGAAGAGCCACCTCGTACAATTTTTCCGACGCCATTGTTGACATTTCCATTCCTCCCTTTCATTTGAAAAATAAAAAAACACTCGTCTCAAAACGTTTGAGACGAGTGTGTATAAACACATCCGCGGTACCACTCAAATTGCCGCCGAAGCGACCGCTTATCGGAGTCTGACAACCCCTATGCCTTTACGCAGCAATCACGGGAATTCCTACTAAATGCAACTTGTTCGAAATTCCGGCTCGGAAGGGATGGGCTGTTTTGAACACTTGTTATCGGTTTACACCAACCACCGACTCTCTGTGAACGCCTGCTCAAAGCCGTCTTCGTCATAGCCTTTTCTATTCACTTGGAATGTGGACATTATAGTCCTCTGATTTTTATTTGTCAAGCACTTTTTTGAAACTTTTTTGTGTTTTCCACATTATCCTATTCGCAATTTTCCCATGGTGATAGAAAAAGATCAATGAACAGCAACCCTTTCACACCCGGCGCTCGGGTTCGAACCCTTTTGAATTTTTGACCTATGTATTCGAATCCTTGTTGTTATTACTATCAATAACCTTTGGCTTTTTTGCTCCCTTTATGGAAAGCACTAAAATAAAAGTAAAAAACATTAAACTACAAATCGAAAAAATTAAAATAACAAAACCAACCGAAGAAGTTTTGGGTGTGGCAATTTCATTTGGATTATCAGGATTATATAGAATGAGAACCGTATCACCAATCTGCATATCACCGTAAGCTCCGGCTTCAAAAGATATGAATGTGTCGGTGCCGAGGAAACGTGAATAGGTAATATCGTTAATCGTATATGATATTTCAACTTTTTGAGTATATCCGCCCTTCTTCACACTATAATCAATATCTGTTACAGTCGCAGAGTGCGCTATCATATTTTTTGTTAAACGTGCATATTGTATCTCCGAAATTCCAAAGAGCGTAATGAGAACAACAAATAATAGCATAATAAAGCATAATGTAACAACATTCTTTTTTTGTGCTTTATTCACACCATCACCGCCTTTTAGGCATTATAGCAGAAACTGTAAATTAAATCAATGATTCATTATTCATCCGCGTGAGCGATTTCATCATTCAATATTCATAAAAATCCTGCTCGCTGTATCTGCCGCAGGCAGCGCTCGCAGGCGACGCCCGCGCCTTTCGGCGCTCGGGTTCGAGCACACATTGTACGAAACAAAACAGCACCCCGTGGGGGTGCTGTTTTGTTTGGCGGAGAAGGAGGGACTCGAACCCTCGCGCCGGTTACCCGACCTACGCCCTTAGCAGGGGCGCCTCGTCACCAACTTGAGTACTTCTCCGTATCACAACCGAATGCGGTGAGCAGACGGTTGATGTATTCATTTTTTAAGAAAGTGTGGCGGAGAGGAAGGGATTCGAACCCTTGGCTCTTTCGAGTCACCGGTTTTCAAGACCGGCTCCTTAAACCGCTCGGACACCTCTCCGTTTCTGCGAACGAATGTTATCATACCATCTTTTGCTGCCTTTGTCAACAGAAAAGTTGTCGGTGTCTTTCAAAAAATTACAGGTACCGCAAAAGCTCTACCGGATGGTCGATAAGAATATCCGCGCCGGCCTTTTGCAGTTCCTCTTCCCCGCGGAAACCCCACGTAACGCCCACAGCCGTCATACCGGCGTTGTGCCCGGTGTAGATATCCACATCCGAGTCACCGACAAACAGCGTGGTTTCGCGCTCTGCTTGCAAATCATTCAAAGCGAGCTGCACCACTTGGGAATCTGGCTTGTGCGGGCGGCCCTTCACCCCGCCGCCGTAAACACAGCCGAACGGATAATCGGAAAACAGCAGCTGTGCCAATTTTCGCGCCTGAACTTCGGGCTTATTCGTCACGATCCCGAGCTTATAATCCCGCTTGACCAGCTCATCCAGCAACTCATAAACCCCATCGTACGGCGCGGTTTTGTGGCAAAGGTTTTGATCGTAGATTTCCAAAAACCGCTCGTATGTACATTGGACTTCTTCGGGAGCGGCATCCCCCATTGCCCGTTGCACCAGCTTAAAGCCACCGTTGCCGACGAATTGAAAATACTCCTCCAGCGAATGAACGGGTGCACCGTCATCGCGGCCTTTGCCGCATTCGCGGAGTGCTTGTTCCGTGGCATCGGCCAGATCGGCAATGGTATCGATCAGCGTGCCGTCCAAATCAAACAAAATTGTGTTCCAGCGCGACATAGCTTACCTCTTCTTTTGGTAATGGCGGATACGGCGCACCACGTATATGGAGAAACAAGCCACCGCTGCAATGCCGACCAAAATGGTGAAAACTGACCACGCAGGGTCTGCCAATTTGAGTTTCATCCATAAAGAATCCATGTACACACTGATCGTTTCCGGCAACGTGATGTACATTTCGGCTTTGGCTAACACCGATTCCGGCGGATAAAAATTCTCGTTTTCGCCAATTTCGGGATCCAGCTGTGCACGCGCTTCCTCCTGCGGTGTGGAATAGCCGATATATTCCGCGTTCAAAAGCGCAATATCCGTGCGGCACAAGAAATTGATATACTCCTCTGCCTCGCGCTTGTGCGGCGAATTGGCCGGCACGCACAACGCATCCACAAACAAGTTCGTGCCCGTTGTGGGAACAAAGAAATCGATCGCCGGATTGCCTTCCTCTTCGTCCATCATCACGATACCGTCACCGGC
>JAZQIV010000117.1:0-12423 GCA_045541305.1 Acutalibacteraceae bacterium
CCGCCCTCGCCGAACTGCACGTTGGAGTGCGGGTCCAGCACGCCGAGGGCGCGGAAGCGTTCCACGGTTTCGCGGCGCTGCTCCACGGGTTCCCCGCGTTCCAGCAACAGCGGGCACAAGCCTGCCTTGGCAAGGGTAAGTGCCGCAAACAGACCCGCGGGGCCCGTGCCGACCACAATGGGACGGTGCGGCGGTTTTTCGGACGGGGCGACCTGCCACACGGTGGGCGTGATCGCCGATACGGCGGGCAGGGATAAAAACCGCGATTCATCAATGGATAACGTGACCGCGGCGGTGATTTGAAACACGATGGCTGCTTTGCGCCGCGCATCCACCGAGCGTTTATACAAGGAGCATGCCGCGATATCGCGTTCACGGACAGACAGCTTTTCCGCTACGGCGCGGCGCAGGTCCTGCTCGGTATACGAAAGCGGGAGCGAAAGACCGCTGACACGAATCATGTGCCGATCACCGCCTGTGCCGCCGCATAGGCCGAGGCCCACGCCCATTGCAGATTGTAGCCGCCGCAATCGCCATCGACATCCACAACTTCGCCGATGAGATACAGGTGCTCTACCAACCGCGATTGCAGGGTGACGGGGTCGATATCCGCCGTGGCGATGCCGCCTGCGGTGACCTGCGCGCCGCCGAAGCCCTGCGTGCCGTGCACTGTGACGGGGAATTGCTTGATAAGCTGCGAAAGACGGGCGGTATCCGTGACGGGGTCGGAAAGCGACAAGCCCGCGGCACGGCACACCGTTTGACCGATGCGTTTATGCAAAAGACCCGTTAAGAAATGCTCGGCAGAGCGCGCGGGACGGCGGGAAAGCTCCGCCTGCAATTCTTCCGCGGTAAACGAGGGGAGCAGATCGATCGTGGCAGTCATTACGCCGCGTTTGTGGCGCTCCCAATCCCCCACCATGCGCGAAATTTGCATGACGGCGGGACCCGAAAGACCGTATTCCGTGAACAGCAATTCGCCCGTGTGGGAGCAAAGCGGTTTATTATCCAGCCAAAACGTGACGGTAGCATCGGTGCGCAGGCCTTTCATCGCTTTTATGTAAGTGACGTCGGTTTTCACCTGCACGATGGACGGAAACAGCGGTGTTTTGCGATGACCGAGTGCCGTGAGGAGGGTATACCCCTCCGCCGAGCCGCCGAGTGACGGTGCCGCGGCGCCGCCCGTGCACACGATGACGTGGCGGGCGGAAACGGTTTCAGCGGCGGTGTGAACGGTAAAGCCGTTTTTTGAGGGGGTAATGGCGGTGACCGCCGTGTCGCACCGTTCGGTGACACCGAGGGAGGACAACTCCAAACGCATACAATCCAGCACCGCCGCCGCTTGTTCGCACAACGGGTATTCGCGCCCTGCTTCACGCGGGGCGCACACGATACCGATGGATTTGAAAAAGTCAAGGCAGGCCGACGGTGGGAACGCCGCCAGCGCGGGCGCGCAAAAGCGCGCCGCGTCTTCGCCGTGGTAGTGTGTCGGATCGGCGTGACGGTTGGTGATGTTGCACGTACCGTTGCCCGTGGCGAGCAGCTTTTTGCCCACGCGCGGCGCTTTTTCGAGCAGTAAAACCTGCTCCCCGCCCAAGCCGCGGGCGCAGAAGATCGCTGCCGCCAAGCCGGCCGCGCCGCCACCTACGATCACGGTATGCCATCCAGTTGCCATATCCGACACCTCCTTTGTTACCGATTATACCGATTTTTTCCGTTTCCGTCAAGATTCTGAAAGAATGTAAAATTTTTCTTGACAACTGTGAAGTATAGGTGTATACTGCGTCATGTTGTTTGCAATTTCGGACAGGAAACTTGTACTTTTTGTCCTTTGGAATGAGAAACGGGAAAGTAACATACACTATGCGAGATAAGGAGTGATCGAGATGGTGTATACCAACGAATTGTTTGATCTTTCAAAAAGTTTGGCGGGCGGGTGTTTGTCGTTGCACGCGCACCCTTGGGAGGCGCTTCCCAAAATCGGTGAATACATTCGGCAGCTTGCCAAAACGTTGCCGGACGAGTTGTTTGAAGCAAAAGGTGACGAGATCTGGATTGCCAAATCGGCAAAGATTTACCCGAACACGGTGATCATCGGCCCTTGTATCATCGATGAGGGGGCCGAGGTGCGCCCGGGCGCGTTCATCCGCGGGAACGTGTTGGTTGGCAAGCAGGCGGTGGTGGGCAATTCCACCGAGCTGAAAAACGTGATCCTGTTTGACAAGGTGCAGGTTCCGCATTACAACTACGTGGGCGATTCCGTTTTGGGGCACGGGGCACACATGGGTGCCGGTGCGATCACGTCCAACGTGAAAGGAAACAAAACGAAGGTGGTCATCAAATGCGGTGATGAAACGTGTGCGACGGGGCTGAAAAAGTGCGGCGCGATGCTGGGCGATTTCGCCGAGATCGGGTGCGGGTGTGTGCTGAATCCCGGCACGGTGATCGGCAAGGATACGCAGGTGTATCCCCTGTCTTCGGTGCGGGGTGTGATTCCCGCGCGGCATATTTACAAAGCGGCAGACGATATTGTGGAGAAACGGAGTGAGTGAACATGGGACGGTTATTCGGAACGGACGGTGTGCGCGGCATTGCGAACACGGAGCTGACGTGTGAGCTGGCGTTTGGGATCGGCAAAGCGGCGGCGCTGGTGCTCACCAAGGGTGGGCGGCGGCGACCTGTGGTGCTGATCGGTTCGGACACGCGCGCTTCTTCGGATATGCTGGATGCGGCGCTGACGGCAGGGTTGTGTGCCGTGGGCGCCGACGTGATTCGTCTGGGGGTCATTCCCACGCCCGCAGTGGCGTTTTTGGTGGGAAAATACAAAGCGGATGCGGGTATTATGATCTCGGCATCGCACAACCCTGCGGAATACAACGGCATCAAGCTGTTTTCGGGCGACGGATACAAGCTGCCGGATGCGCTGGAGGAGGAGATCGAGCAGATCGTGTTAGACGGGCCCGGCGAATTCCCCTCCCCCATTGGCGGCGAGATCGGACGGGTGAGCGAGGCGCAAAACGCGGCGAAGGATTATATCGATCATCTGAAAAGCACGGTGTTGTATGCGCTGGACGGCATGCGCATTGCGGTAGATTGTGCCAACGGTGCGTCCTCCGTAACAGCGCCGCGATTGTTTGAGGAATTACACGCCGAAGCCGCCATTTTATCACACGAGCCGGACGGGGTGAACATCAACCGCGATTGCGGATCGACGCATTTAGAGGCGCTGTCGCGGTACGTGGTGGAGCACGGATTGGATCTGGGGGTCGCGTTTGACGGTGATGCCGACCGTTGCTTGTGTGTGGATGAGAACGGCGAAGAGGTGGACGGCGACCAGATCATGGCGATCTGTGCCATTGACATGAAAGAGCGCGGAAAGCTGGCACACGATACCGTGGTGGGAACCGTGATGACCAACTTCGGGTTCACGAAGTTCTGCAAGGAAAACGAATTACAGTATATTGCCACCAAGGTAGGCGATCGGTACGTGCTGGAGGAATTGCTGCTGGGCGATTTTTCGTTTGGCGGTGAGCAATCGGGACACATTATTTTCCGCGATTTTGCCACCACGGGTGACGGACAGCTGACGGCGATTCAATTGTTATCCTACCTCAAGCGCAGCGGGGCAAAGTTATCGGAGCTGAAATCCATTATGACCAAATACCCACAGCTGACCATCAATCTAACCGTTTCAGCAGAGGGAAAGGTGAAGTTTTATACCAACAGCGCCATCAAAAAAGCGATGGCGGCCGCCAAAAAGGCGTTGGACGGGACGGGACGTATTGTGGTGCGTCCCTCCGGCACGGAGCCGCTCATTCGCGTGATGGCGGAGGGCGACGATTCCGCCCTGGTGAAAGAGCAGGCGGAAGCGGTGGCTTCGGTCATCCGCGAGCAGTTACAATAAAAGACGCGCGGTCTGTACGAACAGACCGCGCGTTCTATTTTATAACACGCCGCGTTTATATAACCCGCGGGTAAAACCGGACGGCGGTTTGCCGCCGCGGCGGTATTGCTCCAGCACGCGGGATACGCGGGCGGGGGCTTCGTCGGTGAAGTGCAGATACAAAAAGTCGTGTGACGGCAGCTGCGGGAGCATATCCGCCAAATACAGCGGCACGCTGTTCAGAAGCTCGCTGCACTCCCCTGCGCACCGCACGGGGAATGCCGTATCACGCCGATCGGTGAGCGTGTGGCTGCCGCCGCAACCAAGACAACCGACCGAAGCGGAAATGGGACAAGCGCGCAGCAGCATGAGAGGTTGTCGACCATACGCGAACAGGCCGACACAGCCTTTGTTTTCGGTAAAGCGCATTTGAGGAAACGTGAGTTCAAACGAGGCGATCGCCGCCACGGCGCCGTCTTCCGCAAGGGCAGACAAGGTATCGCTGTTGGTCATGTGCAAAAAGGCGCCGGCTACCGGTTTCAGCCCTGCCGCCGTGGCAAGCGGAATGGCGCCGATGGTGTTGCACAATGCAAACTCCGCTCCGTCGGCGGCGGCACGCTCCAATTGTTTTTGGATAAAGGGTTCCTTGCCGAACATACCGCGCGGGATCTCCACACCCCATTGCTTGACAGCGGGACGTTTGCCGAGCGGCACGATCCACACATCCGCATTGGCATCTCCTCGAATTTGCTCTAAGGATTCCACACGTGCGACGAGTCCGTTGAGCGTGCCGTCCGGTAAGGAAACGGCAGGCAATTCCGTTTCTGCATACGCGTGCGGAACGGGGGTGCTGCGCAAACGGAGCAATTCTTCCAGCGCGCGGCGGCGCAGGGCATTCACCGAGGATAGCGGGACCGCTGCAGCTTCGGCGGTGGCCGTGGCCGCAAACGGCGTGCCGCCCGTTTTTTGCAATTGGGCAACGAGGCGATCTTCGGGCAAGGGGTTTTCCAAACGCGGGGCTTCCCCATCACTCACGGTGACGGTGTGGCCCTCGGCATCGGTGGCGGTGAGAGTGAGCGGATCGGCGGTGAGCTGCAGCGTGACCGCCACGCTTTGCCGTTCGGCGCGGTAGAGATGCGACAACCGATTGAGCACCGCGGGCGAGGCAATATCCTCCGCACGGCGCATGCCAAACATATCACTATCCCGCACGCCCGTGAAATACCCATCGGTAAAGCCGGTGCGGGAGAAAACGGCGCGCAGGTCGTCCATCACCTGCGGGTCGGGGCGTTTTTGATCCAGTAGGTCGCGCAGCACCGCCGTGGCGGCGGCGACGTATTCGGGACGTTTCATGCGCCCTTCGATTTTTAAGGATGCCACACCCATGGACACAAGCTCCGGGATGTGATCGTACAGCGAATTATCTTTTAAGCTGAGGGCGGTTTCATCGGGTGCGGGATGCCCCTCCGCCGAAAACGGCAGGCGGCACGGCTGTGCACACAAGCCACGGTTGCCGCTGCGACCGCCGAGCATGGCGGAAAGCTCGCATTGGCCGGAAACCGACATACACAAAGCGCCATGCACAAACACTTCCAGCTCACAGCCGAGGTTTGCACACGCGGCAATTTCGGTTTTGGTCATTTCACGGGCGAGCACCACGCGGGAAAAGCCGAGATCGCGCAGTTGCTTAACACCCGCCGGGGTGTGGCACGTCATTTGGGTGGAGGCGTGCAGCGGCATGGTGGGAGCAGCGGCATGAATACGGCGCGCGAGGCCCCGATCCTGCAAAATGAGCGCATCTGCGCCGCACTCGCACGCGGCTTCGGCCACTTTTAAGGCTTCGGGCAGCTCGCGATCCAGTACCAAGGTGTTGAGCGTGACGTACACCTTGACACCGCGTGCATGACAAAAAGCCACCGCCTCCATGAGTGAGGGGGTGGCATCGGTATTGGGTTGGATGGAAAAATTCTGCGCGTGACGGCGGGCATTGAAGCCGCCCACGCCCAGATAGACCGCATCCGCGCCGGCGCGGACCGCAGCCACCATGGATTCCCAAGAACCGGCAGGGGCTAACAGTTCCGTCATATCACGAATACAACCGACGCAGCGCTTCCATTTCGGCGCGCAGCGCTTTGTTTTCCTCCAAATAATCGGTGACCTGCGTGCGCAGGTTGTCGGTGGCGGCTTCGGCTTTGCGGGCGCGATCCGCATTGTTGATCGCGGTGAGCACCGCCGCCATGTTCATGGACATGCGGGGATTTTCCTCCATGAGAGCGCGCATTTCGTGATCCACGGCGCGACCGAGCGCTTCCATGTATTCCGTGGATTCATCCGACGACAAGACAAACTCCGCCCCGCCGATGGTGAGTTTTACGCGATTTCGTGCCATGAACCATCACTCCTGTTCTTTCTTTACATTCAGTATATCAAATGCACCCGTAAAATGCAAGGGGATGACCGGCTTTTCCGCCGAGGATAATTGATATTGTTTGGGTGTGACGCCCTTGATACGTTTGAACATGCGGATGAAATACGATTGATCGTTAAAACCGCAATCCATCGCAATTTCGGTGATGGGAGCGGTGGTGGAGGCCAGCTGTGCGGCGGCTTTTTCCACGCGGTAGTGCAACAAATAATCGATGGGTGTTTGCTGGATGATCTCGCGGAATATGCGGCAAAAATAGTTACGGCTCATACCGGCAACGCGCGCCAGATCGTCCAGCGTGATGGGCGATGCGTATTCCTGCTCGATATATTCCAGCACGGTTTTGACCTGCTCCACGCGGTGGGAGCGGTGGGTGTGGGGATCCGCTTCGTGCAGGTCGGCTTCCAGAATGTATGCAAACAGATTGCACAAGCTGCCCAGCACCAGCAGCTCGTTATACACCACTCCTTGCGCGGTTTCGCGGCATCCGCTCATCAGCTGGGACACGATGCCGTACAGCTGCGGGTGCTGCTCCGCCCCGTAATACAGCTGCGGCAGCAGCCACGAGCGGTACAACGGGCGCAGGTACTGCTTGAAGCGCTCGGCGTTGCGGAACAGACCGTGCAGGTCAAACAAAAAGCATTCGTATTCGCAATCCTCCTGCGGGATGCAGCCGTGCAGCATGCTGTCGTGCCACAAGACGGTGTCCCCTGCGTGCGCAAGCACCGCCTGATCGTCCGCATACACGGTGCAGCTGCCGCGCACCACGCGCAGCAGCTCCCATTCCTTGTGCCAATGAAACGGCATGACGTACCGCGGATGGTGCGCATCCACATAGTGGTATTCCGCCGGAAAATCCGGTGTGCCGTGCCGCAGGGTTTCGTGATAAATAAACGGATGCATAGCGTTTGCTCCCAATATCGTAATATAGTCCTATTTTTATGCATTATACTGCAAGAAATTCGGATTCGTCAAGTGTTATACTGATATTATACAGTTACAAAACGGAAAGGATGAATACAATGGCAAAGAATCGGTATATCGGCGATTATCCGGTGATCGGTATTCGCCCCACCATCGACGGTCGCCGCGGGCCCATGAAATTGCGCGAAAGCTTGGAAGATCTGACCATGGCGATGGCGCAATCGGCCAAGAAACTGTTTGAAGAAAATCTGTGCTATTCCAACGGTGAGCCTGTGAAGGTCATCATCGCAGACAGCACCATCGGTCGTGTGGCAGAATCCGCCGCGTGTGCGGATAAGTTCCGCAAGGCGGGTGTGGATATCACGCTGACGGTGACGGCGTGCTGGTGCTACGGTTCGGAAACCATGGATATGGACCCGAACACCATCAAGGGTGTGTGGGGCTTTAACGGCACCGAGCGTCCGGGCGCGGTGTACTTAGCATCGGTGCTGGCAACGCACGCGCAAAAGGGCTTGCCGGCGTTCGGCATTTACGGACACGAGGTGCAGGATCGCGATCAGGTAACCGACATTCCCGAGGACGTGAAAGAAAAACTGCTGCGGTTTGGCCGTGCGGCGGTCGCGGTGGCGACGATGCGCGGTAAATCGTACCTGCAGATCGGTTCGCAGTGCATGGGCATCGGCGGTTCGATCATCGATCAGGACGTGATGGAATCGTATTTCGGCATGCGCGTGGAATCGGTGGACGAGGTGGAGATCCTGCGCCGCATGGAAGAGGGCATTTACAACGAGGAAGAATACCAAAAAGCCCTTGCGTGGACCAAAGAGCATTGCAAAATGGGGCGCGACGACAACCCCGATTTTGTGAAATTCTCGGATGAAGAGAAAGAAAAGCAATGGGAATTCACCGTGAAGATGTACTGCATCATCAAGGATCTGATGGCGGGCAATCCCAACCTCCCCGACGGTTTTGAGGAGGAAATGGTGGGTCACAACGCCATCGCAGGCGGTTTCCAGGGTCAGCGTCAATGGACCGACCATTGGCCGAACTGCGATTATCCCGAAGCGTTACTCAGCTCGACGTTTGACTACGAGGGTGCGCGCGAGCCCTATACGCTCGCCACCGAAAACGACGTGCTCAACGGCATGGGCATGCTGTTCATGCGCTTGCTCACCCACCGCGCGCAGATCTTTGCCGATGTGCGTACGTTCTGGTCGCCCGAGGCTACCAAGCGCGTGACCGGCTATGATCTGGAGGGTAAGGCGAAAGAAAACGGCGGTATTATCCACCTGCTCAACTCGGGCGCCGCTTGCTTGGATGCCTGCGGTGAGTGCCGCGATGAAAACGGCAACGCGATCATGAAGAAGTGGTGGGAGGTCACCGAAGAGGATATTCAAAAGATGACCGATGCCACCGTGTGGTGCGAGGCAGGCTTTGATAACTTCCGCGGCGGCGGATTCTCCAGCCACTTTACCACCCGTGCTGAAATGCCCGCGACCATGATCCGATTGAATTTGGTGAAGGGACTCGGTCCCGTGTTGCAGATCGCCGAGGGCTGGACCGTCGCGCTGCCGGACGACGTATCCGACACGCTGATGGAACGCACCAATCCCACCTGGCCCTGCACATGGTTTGCACCGCGCTGCGACGGCAAGGAGGGCAGCCCGTTCAAGACGGCCTACGACGTGATGAACAATTGGGGCGCCAACCACGGTGCGATCTCGTACGGTCACATCGGCGCGGATCTGATCACGCTGTGCTCGATGCTGCGCATTCCCGTGTGCATGCACAACGTGCCGGAGGATGATATTTTCCGTCCCGCTGCGTGGAACGCATTCGGCATGGACAAAGAGGGCCAGGACTACCGCGCCTGCGCCGCTTACGGTCCGCTTTACAAATAACAGACAACACAAGAGACCCGCCGTGGAACCACGGCGGGTCTCTTTTTGATGTTTACAGCTGTGCTTTGATGTCGGCGGACAGGAACGTGAGGTCCTCTCCCCACCAATCGGTGCGGGCGAGGATTTCGTCCACGGACAAGGCTTTCATATCCGCCATGATGGCCTCATCGTCGTTGGGCTCCCCTTCTTTGTAAAAACGAATGAGGGCGGCCAGGCTGAACGAAAGCGTGGGCGGTGTTTTGCCGAGGCGGTGAATGTACTCGAGCAACGACGGCAGCACGCGCACCTTGAATTTGCTGACAGAATTCAGTGCGATGGAGGATAAGTAGTGGCGAATGTAGGGGTTGGCAAAGCGCTGCAGCACCTCATTCGCATAGGTTGTGAGCTCCTCTTTGGGCAGATCCAGCGTGGGAATGATCTCCTCAAACACGCACCGCTTGACGTACGCCAGCATATCCGCATTATCCATGCAGGATTTGACGGTATCGAAGCCTTGCAGGAGCGCATACGGCACCAGCGAGGTGTGCGCGCCGTTCAAAATGCGCACCTTGCGGGTGCGGTAGGGCTCCAGGTTATCGGTCCACAGCACGTTGAGGCCGATCTCGTGGAACGGCAGCTCCGCCGCCAACGCTTTGTCGCCCTCGATCACCCACAGGTGGAAGTATTCCGAGGTGTTCACCATGTTATCCACGTAACCAAGGTCGATCTGTTCATCGCGGGGATAGCCCGTGACGATGCGATCCACCAGCGTGGTGCAGAAAACGTTTTCTTCGTTGATAAAGCGTTCAAAATCAGCGCCGAGCTGCCAATCGGCGGCATAGTGCAGCACGATCTCTTTGAGCTTATCGCCGTTGCGCTCGATCAGCTCGCACGGGAGCAATACAAAGCCCGGAAGCCCTTTTTGGAAGCGGCGATACAACAGCGCCGTCAGTTTGGCGGGGAACGACACCGCGGGAGCATCGGTCAAGCGATCCTCGGGGCGATACGTGATGCCCGCTTCGGTGGTGTTGGACACGATGAAGCGGAAATTCGGGTCATCGGCCAGCGCCAGATACGCCGCGTAATCCTCATAAGGATTCACGCAACGGGAAATGACGTCCACCAGCTGGGTTTCCACGCCTTCCACGCCGCGGATGATATGGGTGTACAGCCCGTTTTGCTCACTGAGCTTTTCGCACATGCCTTGCGCGATGGGCTGCACCACCACGACGCTGCCGTCAAAACGGCCGCTGTCGTTTAATTTTTGGAACATCCAATCCACAAAGCCGCGCAGAAAGCCGCCTTCACCGAATTGAATGACGCGTTCGGTACGTGTCGGTTTTTGAAATTTTTCCTGAATCAATTGCATATCCATTCTCCTTGCTGTACATTGCGTGTTGACGGTTTTAAAATAAAATCTTACCGTTCTGTAGCATCGGTCTTGGACGAGATATCCAAGCCTTTGAATTCCAACGTGTTCAGCGTGTCGTGCACCACCATGCATGCCGCGCCCAATGCGGCTGCATTGCGACCGAGGTCGGAGAACACCAACTGTGCGGGCACGTCCCGATACAGGTGCTCCTGCAGACGCATTTGCATCGGCACCAAAAACAGTTCCCGATGGTGACACAAATCGCCGTACAACACGATGAGTTCCGGATTGAACAGGTTATACAGAATGCTGAGGGCTTGCCCCATTTTGGCGCCCATATCCTCAAAAACCGCCAGTGCATGGGGATTGCCTTGATGCGCCAGTTGTGCGATCTCATGATACGTGATATTATCGGTCGAGCCTGCACGTTCCGCAAAGCGGCGCACAATGCCGCCGCCCGCCGCATAAACGCCCAAGCAGCCGCGGTTGCCGCAGGCATCGCATTCCGGCCCGTTCGGATCCAGTACAATGTGGGATAACTCACCTGCTTCCCCGTTGATGCCGAGATGCAGCTCCCCGTTGCTGACAATGCTCATACCGATACCGTGATCCAAACGAATGAGCAGTACGTCCTTGGCATTTGCCATGAGCGGCGTGCCCTGCGCGCGTTCCGCTGTCATGATACAGTTGGGGTCGTGCCACAGGGACACGGGCAGCTGATACCGCTCGGTCAAAATATCCCGCAGCGGCACGTTGGTCCATCCCGTTACTTGCGGGAACCACGCGCTGATACCGTTGTGCGTATCCACCGAGCCCTGCACCGCCAACCCAATGCCCAAAATGGTTTTGGTGGGGTATGCCGCCAGGATCTCATCCAGTAAGCCGAACAACGAGGCAAGCAGATCGTCATACGCACCACAGGAAAATTCGCGCATCCATTCCCGCAGAACGCGACCCTTCAGGTCGATCACAACACCGGAAAAGCCGGTGATATTCACGTCGATCCCCACCACGTAGTTATCGGCGTTGTTGATATCCAGTTCCTCGGGCTTTCGGCCCGCTGTGGTAACTTGTTTACCGGTTTGCACGATATACCCGAGTTGCAAAAGCAACGCGGTGAGTGAGGATACACTGCCCCAGCTCAAGCCGGTTTTTTGCTGCAGATCGCGCTTGGAGATGGGCCCTTGCTCCTGAATGGCCGTGAGCAACGTGCGCATATTACTGACCCGCACCTGCGAGCTGTTACTGGGTTGCAGCATTGGTATCCCCCCTTTTTTTCCAAATTATAACATAACATTTCAAAACCCGCAACTAAAAAAGCACACTTCTTTGCGAAGTGTGCTTTTTGTGCTTATTCGGCCGCCGCCAACAATTTGGTGGTGAGCCCGTGCATGCCGAAGCAGAAGGCATAGCGATCCAGCGATTCTTTGATCTTATAGATCACATACCGCTCGCCGTCCACGTCGACTTCGCTGAGATTTTGCATCATTTTTTGAATTTCCGCTTTGACTTCGGGCACTTCATAGGTATAGTGACCGCAGATATCGGTGATCTGTGCCGTCAGAGCATCGTCCTTGAGCACTTCCTCCACCGAAGCGTTCGCCATATCCTCCAGCACCCATTTGCGCCAACGCTGGCTGCGCACGGCAAACTCCGCCATCACAGCCGCCAAATCGGAGCGTTTTTCCGCGGGGACGTTGCGCTCCTCCACCTTGGCGAGCTCCAGATACGCACGCGTTTCCACCACGCCGAATTCGGGCGCGACGTTCATGGCGGTGACACCCAGGTGCGGATGCTCAAGCAGGATCTTATCGCTCAGATAGTCGCCGTTGTGTTCCTTGACGCCCACACCGTGTTTGGCGGCGTTTTCGGACAGCTTGGCGGCGTTTTCGCGGTTAAAATGGCCCACGTTTTCGGTCAAGCGGGTGAAGTCGGATCG